>JAYNIC010000001.1:0-1124 GCA_038108715.1 Candidatus Nanopelagicales bacterium
GCCGCAACCCTAGGGGACCTGGCGGGGGTGTCGCAGCGCAAAGGGGGCGCACCCGTATGGGCACGCCCCCTGTCGGGGCTACGGGGTCCGACCTCATCAGGTGGTCATCGGCGGTGCCTGTGCCCGCTTCCCGGCAAGGCTATGGAAGGCCAGGCCGATAAGGACGAACAAGATGCCGAGAGCCAGGACGAGGAAGGCCACACCGAACGCCACCACCGAGGTGAAGAGGGAGGCGCGCAGGAACGAGCCGTTCATCGCCACCGTGCGAAGCGGATCCTCGCGATCGAGTTCGGCGTAGGTCTTGCCATCGGTGGCCGCAAGCGCATGCTCGGAAATGATCATCGCTTCGCAGTACGCCGTGAACGGACCGGCGACGCTCCGACCACCAAGACACGCGTCCTCGGAGACCGTGATGTTTTCCTTGGCCAGGGTGGTGCTGACCATCGCATAGGTGGTTGCGCCTACGACGATCATGAGCGCGCCCACGATCATGAGGGCGAGGCTGATACCGCGGACTGCCCTGTGTGAGCTGGTCGTTGACATGGTTCCTCCAGGATCACTGCACCGGATGTGCTTCCACCAATGTGCTCAACGGGCGAGCCTTCGCCTAGAGGACATGTATGCCTGTTTGGACATTTTCGGCCACTTGCTGACCTAGGGCCTGCTCTCGCCCGGGACCAAGGTCAGTCGAGGTACGGACAATGGCGACATCCGCGCTGGCAGCACCACCCTCGTGTCGCATGCGTCTCCGCGGTCATGACGAAGAGTCCCGTCACCGGATCGGGGTATCCAGCCTGTCCGATGCGCATGGCCTCGGCGTGCCGGACAAGGATCTCGTCATACGTCGGATGCGACGCGGGCAATCGTGCCGGATGCGGTGTCTCCAACGGTCGATCGGCGAGCTGGCTAGGCGCTCCCTCCGGTCGACGCGGCCCCGCGGCTAGGCCCTGCCTGGCGGGGCCGTTCACCTCATGATCAGATCGGCCGGCCACGGCGTTGACCCTACGTCGGGGCGGCGATCCGGGCGCGTTGGTGGCCACGCCCTGCAGGTGCCAGACTGCTGTCACCCGTTTCGACCCCCGAGGAGATGCCATGGTGTTCGCGCCCACGACCCCACTCAACGA
>JAYNIC010000001.1:1134-18510 GCA_038108715.1 Candidatus Nanopelagicales bacterium
GCTTTGGCGTGTGGCAGGTGCCCGACGACGTCGTAGTCGACGCGACCCTGAAGGCGCTCGAGGTCGGCTACCGGCACATCGATACGGCCTACCTGTACCTCAATGAGCGCGGGGTCGGGGAGGCTTTGCAGCGCAGCGGTCTCGATCGCGATGACATCTGGGTCACTACGAAGGTGTGGAACACCGACCAGGGCTACGACGAGACCCTGCGCGCATTCGACAAGAGCACCGGCCTGCTCGGCATTGACGAGGTCGACCTCTACCTCATCCACTGGCCGACACCAGAACGTGACCTGTACGTCGACTCCTGGAAGGCCCTCATCCACCTGCGCGAGGAGGGGCGCGCGCGTTCGATTGGCGTCTCGAACTTCCACGAGTCGCACCTGAACCGCATCATCGACGAGACGGGTGTGATCCCGGCGATGAACCAGATCGAGCTCCATCCGTGGCTGCCCCAGACGCAGGTGCGCGCGGTCAACGAGCGCCTCGGCATTCGTACCGAGGCCTGGAGTCCGCTGGGATCTGGTCGTCTGATCGACGATCCGGTCATCGGTGAGGTGGCCGCCAAGCATGGTCGGTCCGCTGCACAGGTCATGGTCCGCTGGAGCCTTCAACTCGGCAACGTCGTTCTCCCCAAGTCGGTGACACCGGCGCGCATCGAACAGAACATCGATGTCTTCGACTTCGAACTCGACGATGCCGACATGGCCGCGATTGCCACCCTGGACTGTGGCAAGCGCACCGGTCCCAACCCGGACGAGTTCAACGAGGCGTAGGCACACTTTCCTTTGCAGGAGGGATCGTGGACGTGCCTGCCGATAGCGTGACCCCGTGGCGGCCCTGACCAACCTGCGTGCGGTCATCGCCGTCCGCGACTTCCGGCGTCTCTTTGGGGTCCGCCTCGCCGGCCAGAGTGCCGATGGTCTCTTGCAGGCAGCGCTTGCGACGTTCGTCCTGTTCTCCCCCGAGCGACAGCCCACGGCCGCCTCGGTCGCGACCGCCTTCGTCGTCCTCTTCCTCCCCTATTCCCTCATCGGCCCCTTCGCCGGCGTGTTCCTCGACGAATGGCGACGCCGCCAGGTGCTCGTCTACGCCAACCTGCTGCGTGGAGCCCTCGTTCTCGGCGTCGCTGGACTTGTCGCCGCCCGCAACGACGGTCTCTCCCTTGCGGTGACGGTCCTCATCGTCCTCGGTGTGGGCCGCTTCGTGCTCGCCGGTGTGGCCGCCTCGCTCCCGCACGTGGTCGATGGCCCGCTCCTGGTCACCGCCAATGCGCTCACTCCCACGGCAGGCACCATCGCGGCTGCGGTCGGTGGTCTCATCGGAGTCGGCATCCGGGCTCTGTTCGGCGGCGGCGACCAGGGCAGCGTGGTCGTCCTCGGTTGCGCCATCGCTATGTACGTCGTAGCCGGGTTCATGGCCACCACACTGGGCCGGGACCGGCTGGGGCCGGACGAGGACACGGTGCGCGACTCCCTACTCGGCGTACTGGCCGGCTTCGGCGAGGGCCTACGTCAATTGGCCGCGCACCCTCTCGCCGGTCGAGCCGTGATCGTCGTGGTTGTCCAGCGCATCACTTTCGGCGCGCTCACGGTGCTCGGTCTTCTGCTGGTCCGCAACACGCTCAATCCGACGAGTGACCCCGACGCAGCGCTCGGGGAGTTCGCCCTCATCACCGGCGCGGCCGCCGGGGGAGCCCTGCTCGGCGCCATTCTCACCCCCGGTCGAGCGCGACGACTGGGCTATGTCCGATGGACCACGCTCGCCGCGGCGCAGGCCGCACCCCTCGTCGTCATCGGCCTGTTCGCCTGCGCCTCGCTGAACACCCTGTGGCCACTCCTCTTAGCCGCGCTATCGGTGGGCTTCGCCAACCAAAGCGCCAAGGTGGCGTCCGACACCCTCGTTCAGCGTGAGATAAACGACGACTATCTCGGCCGCGTCTTTGCGCTGTTCGATGTTGCGGTCAACGTGGCGCTGGTGTCGGGAATCGTGGCCGTGGCCTTCACCAGTCCGGAGTCCGGGATCGCGCCGATCATCTACGTCGTCATCGGCGTTCTCGTGGCCGCCAACGCCGCGTGGTACTGGACGCACCGCGAGCGAACCCCGGTGAACGAATAGACCGACTGTTAACCCTCGATCTCCACATCGACCTCGACGACCTCGATCTGCGTACGACGACCCGCGGCCGCCCACACCTCGACGGCACCGAGAAGGACGAGGCAGATCACGCAGGCCCACAGGGTCCGTGCCACCGAGAGGTCGCTGCCGATGAGCACGATGAGCGCGAACAGGACGCCGATGGCGACGCGCACCCAGCGGATGTTCTCCGCGACCCAGGCGCCGCTTGAGGTCATCGGCCCAGCCGGGATTGTGGTCGAGACCCGTTCGGCCAGATTGACAAAGGCACTGCGCAACTCCCGCGCCCAGCGAGCCCTCGAGAGCACCAGCCCCACGACGAGAACCACGATGCCGAGCAGGATCGTCACCGAAGCGGCGTTGATCAGGAACTTCAAGAGTGTGTCCCAGAAGGTCTGTGACGCCTGCTCGAACGGGGTACCGGCAAGGGTGTTGACGAACACTCCTTCAGCGATCCCCAACGCGATCACGAGCCCGGCGCCGACGACGACGATGGCGCCACCACTCCAGGCGGCCATGCGGGCGCGACGTCGAGCGAGCACGATCGCGACGACGAACAGCAGGATCGACACCCAGATCAGACCCGAAGCAATCGGCGAGGTGAAGGAGTAGATGGTGCGGATCTGCGCCAACTGGGGGGCCTCGAGCAAAACGATCGTTCGATCGGACTCGGGCACATTGATATTGGCGGCCGCACCGAATCCGCGGTCGACCAGCCCCTGCTTGACCTGATCGAGCAGGCTGCTGATGTCGAGCACCACTTCATCACCCTGCAAACTAATAGGGCCGTCGGGGTTGCCCTGCAGGATCGCCATGATGCTCTTCTGAGCCGCGGTGTTCGCCAAGGTCCACAGTTCAGCGAATTGTTCGGACCGGACAATCTTGTAGACCACCTGCTCGATGAGCGAGTCGATCGCACCGGAGACGATGGGCACCAGTGCCTTCAGCGCCGGCTGCTTCTCCAACAGGCCAGCGAAGATCTGCTCCACGAGGGCCTCGGGATCGATCTGCTGCTCAACCTTGTCGATGATGAACTCGGCAATCGCATCCTGGACGTCGGCGTCATACGCGAGAGGTTGAACCGTCTCCAGGTAGCGCGTCTCATCAGTGACCGTTCGGTGGCCCCAGTAGGCCACCATGCCGATCGGCAGCAGCGCCAATCCGAGCACGAAGGCAACGAGTGCGGCAATGGCGCGCACCGTGATGCGCTTGTCTGTGGATTGGTCTGTGTCGGTCACAGGGGGAGCGTAGCGGCGACCGGGCGTCCGAGTGAGCGACCCGAGCGAATCACGTCGATCGTGCGGCCCACCAGGTCCGCAGTTCCGCCTCGGCGGTCTCCGGATTCATGGGGCCATGCTCCAGCCGCAACTCCAGCAGATGGTTGTAGGCCTCGCCTACCTCTGGACCAGGGCCGATGCCGAGAATGGCCATGATTTGGTTGCCATCGAGGTCAGGGCGGATCGCTGCCAACTCCTCCTGCTCGGCGAGTACGCCGATGCGCTCCTCGAGGCTGTCGTACGTCGCCTGAAGGGAGGCGGCACGCCGACGGTTGCGCGTCGTGGAATCAGCGCGGGTCAACTTGTGCAGCCTGACGAGTTCGTCGCCTGCGTCACGCACATAGCGGCGTACCGCCGAATCCGTCCACTCACCTGACCCATACCCATGGAAGCGCAGGTGCAACTCGGTCAACTTCGCCACCGAGTCCACGACGTCGTTCGGAAAGCGCAGGTCGGTGAGCCGCTTACGAACGATGCGGGCACCCACCACCTCGTGGTGGTGGAAGGACACCCCGCCGTCGGTTTCGTACCGGCGGGTCTTGGGCTTGCCGACATCGTGCAGTAGAGCTGCAAGCCGCAGGACAAGATCTGGTTCGACTTCGGGGTCATGGGCGGTTTCGAGGGCGATTGCCTGCTCCATCACGGTCAGGGAGTGCTCGTAGACATCCTTGTGACGATGATGCTCGTCGACCTCGAGTTGAAGGGCGGGAAGCTCGGGAAGAACCACGTCCGCCAGCCCGGTGCGCACCAACACCTCCAGGCCACGACGGGGGTGCGCACCGAGCAGAAGCTTGGCGAGTTCATCACGAATGCGCTCTGCCGACACGATGCTCAGTCGATCCGCCATCGACGTCATGGCCGCGACGACATCGGGTGCGATGGTGAAGCCCAACTGCGAGACGAACCGGGCGGCACGCATCATGCGCAGCGGATCGTCGCTGAAGGATTCCTGCGGAGGTGACGGCGTGCGGAGCATCTGCTCACCCAGATCACGCATACCGTCATGGAGGTCGACGAATTCCAGGGAGGGCAGCCGAACCGCCATGGCGTTGACGGTGAAGTCCCGCCGGCCCAGGTCGCCGGCGAGAGTTTCGCCGAAGGTGACCTCTGGCTTGCGTGAAGCTGGGTCGTAGGACTCCGATCGATACGTGGTGATTTCGATGTGGTGTCCCTGATGGCGCACGCCGACCGTCCCGAAACGCGCACCCACGTCCCAGACGGTGTCCGCCCACCCGGCGACGAGGTCGGCGATCTGCTCCGGGCGGGCGTCCGTCGTGAGGTCAAGGTCGTTCGTGCTCGGGCGCACGAGCATGATGTCGCGCACCGGGCCGCCCACGAGGGCTAACTCATGGCCCGCCTGGGCAAACCGCTCGGCGAGGGGGCCCAGCAGGTCCGCCACACCGAGGAGGGCCGCGGCCGGCGGCACCCCGGCTGATCCGGGGCCCTGAGCAGACATAGGTCGAGCCTACGGTCTGCGGGCAGGCGATCCGTGGTAGGCGCTGGTTCGCCGTTATCCTCGGGGTATGTCCGAATCCGGAGTTTCCGCAGACTCCGGCCCGGCCCGACCCGACGGTCCCCAGCCCGGCCGGCCTCGCCGGCGTCCGGCCACGCCCACCTCCGGCAAGCCCTCCTCTCGCCTACCGAAGGTTGAGGAGACCTCGGCCGGCGGACTGGTGGTCGATCGCAGTCGGCCCGAGTGGCATGCCGCTCTCATTGCCCGGCATGATCGGCGCGGACGGCTGGTGTGGTCGCTGCCGAAGGGCCACCTCGAAGAAGGCGAGAGCGCCGAGCAGGCGGCACTACGCGAGGTCGAAGAAGAGACCGGCATCCAGGGTCGAATCCTGGCCCCGCTCGGGGTGATCGACTTCTGGTTCATCGCGCAGCAGCGACGCATTCACAAGACCGTGCACCACTTCCTCATGGAAGCCCGAGGTGGCGAACTCTCCGACGCTGACCCCGAAGTCGTCGATGTTGCCTGGGTGCCACTGACGTCGCTGTCCGAACAACTCGCCTACGCCGACGAGCGGCGCCTGCTGGATCGATTGCCGCAGCTGTGGGCCGACGCTGGCTGACTGGCCGGTTCCCCCGACGCTGGTCCGCTGCGGGAGCCACCGGCCTGATCATCATCAGTGCGGTCCTTTTCGGCACCGAGGGCGCCCGGGCCGAGGACCCGGTTTTCGCGACCGCGACGAACCCCATTCGCGTCACACTCACCGGGTTGGCCCCGGTGGCCTTGACCGAGGCCACCGCCCTCTCCGCAAGCGGCAAGATTTCTAACTCGGGCCTGGACACCCTTCGCGACGTCAACGTGCGGCTGACGATCTCGACGCAGCCACTCCCGGATCGACGTAGTCTGCGCCTAGGTGACGATGTCGGCGCCACCATCGACACGACCCCGATCTACGACAGCACCGTGCCGGTGGCGAAGGCTCTTCTCCCAGGCGCCAAACGGCAGTACCGGCTCAGTGCGCCGAAGGGCAGCATCGTGCTCTCGGCCCCCGGTGTGTATGTCGTCGGCGTCGAAGTCACCGGGATCGGCTCGGCCGGTCCCATGATTCTCGGTTCGAGCTACACGCTGCTTCCCTACCTGCCCGACCCGATCGACCCGATCAATGTGACCTGGCTGTGGCCCCTCGCCGGGTGGCCGGCCCAGTCCGCCAACGGTGTACTCCTGGACGACAAGCCGTCGAAGGAGATCGCCCCCGGAGGACGGTTGGACTCACTGGTGGACGCCGGTCGAACCGTGCCGACCATCAGCTGGGTGGTTGATCCGCAGTTGGTGCAAATGACGGCCGACATGGCGAGCGGCTACCTCGTCGAACGTGACGGCCAGGTGCGTCCTGGTAGCGCCCAGGAGCCCGCCGCCGAGTGGCTGACCAACCTTGAGCAAGTTCTGGTGCCCACGAAGAAGTCGGCGGGTGATCCACCCGATCTCCTCGGACTGCCCTACGCCGATCCGGACGCCGATGCGCTCATCCGTGCGGGTCTGCCATCCGACGTGGTGCGCGCCACCACCGACTCCGCACCCATGCTGAGCCGGCACCTTGGCCGGGCACCCGATTCCGTCATCGCCTGGGCCAGCGGTGGACGAATGACTTCGAAGACGATCGACACTTTCGCCTCGGCGGGGGTTACCACGGTGGTGCTGCGCGACAACGCCATGCCGGTATCGGGTGAGCTCGACTACACACCGAGTGGCTACGCCGACATTGCGACGGAGGCCGGTCCGGTCCGCGCCCTGCTGGTGGACTCCGGGCTGTTGCGTGCCCTCAACCTGCCGCAGGGCAATCTCGCTTCGGTCCTGGCCGCCCGGCAGCGATTCATCGCCGAACTTGCCTTTGTCGCTCTCCAGCCCGGTCCTGCGCCGCGCTACCTCGTAGCCGCCGCCGGAAGCGTCCGCTGGGATCCCAACCCACGGCTGCTCACCGGAATCATCGCCGCGCTGCGCGGCACCCCATGGACCAGACTCGTCCCCGTGAGCACCCTGCTGGAGTTGCCGCCCAGCAACGTCACCCGCGCGTTCGACGGCGGCAATACCAAGAGTCGTGCGCGGGAACTGAGCCCCGACTACCTCTCTCGTGTCCAGGCAACTCAGGAGGACATCAGTTCACTGCGCTCAGTGCTCAGCAAGCCCCTGCCCGTCGTCACGCCGTTGACCGACACGCTCTTGCGGGCCGAGTCAAGCGCCTGGCGCACCCGCCCCAAGACGGGTACCGCCATCCTGGACAGCATTGACGCCAACATCGCGCAGACTGTGTCCGGTGTCTACGTCGTACCGCGATCTGACGTCACGCTCAGCGGTGACCGCGGCAAGATCCCCGTCACCGTGGCCAACGACCTTGACCAGGCCGTCACCGTTGGGGTCCGCGTCACCGCGGATCCGGCGTCACGCCTTGAGACAGAACCGTTGACGGACGTGCTGATCGAGGCGGGCACCCGGGCGAGCCTGGAAATCCCCGTACGGATCGTGGGTGGCGACGCACTCAACGTCAGCGTCCAACTCACCGACGGTACGGGCGCAGCCTTTGGCGCAGGCGAGCCCCTCGAACTGCGCACAACGGCGTACTCGCGTGCGGCCACCTGGGTCGCTGTCGCCGCGGCCGTCCTCCTCGTCCTCCTCGTCGTCTTTGACATCGTTCGCCGAGCTCGCGGGCGAAGGCGCTCCGCGGTCGCACCCGACACGGGGGACGCCGCGTGAACAGCCGATCCGGCCACCCCGACGACTCCGAGAAGTCGCCCACCGCCGATCCCAATCTCGTCGTCGCACCCGAGGGACCCATCGAGGCGGCGATTGCCCCCTCGGTCGAGCCGGTCCGACTCACCTCGGAAAACACGGAGGTTGATCAGCAGGCCCAAGCCGACACCCGCGGCCTGATCGGCTCAAGCGCGGTGATGGCGGCGGGCACCGTGGCCTCGCGCATTACCGGCGTGCTCCGCGATGTCGCATTGACCGCAGCGCTCGGCTTCTATGTCGTGTCGGACGCGTACTCCCTGGGCAACACGATGCCCAATGTCCTTTACATACTCGTCATCGGTGGCGCACTCAACGCGGTGTTCATCCCGCAGTTGGTGCGCAAGATGAAGGACGATGCTGACGGTGGTGCGGCCTACGCCGACCGCCTCCTCACGCTCGCTGGCGTCGTGTTGTTTGCCTTCTCCGTCCTCGCGGTACTCCTCGCGCCCCTGCTGGTCGATCTCTACGCGACGGCGTCATACGACGATTCGCAGCGAGCGCTGGCCACCGCCTTTGCGCGCCTGTGCCTTCCGCAGATATTTTTCTACGGGATCTACGCCCTCTTCACCCAGGTGCTCAACTCCCGAGGCCGCTTCGGCGCACCCATGTTCGCGCCGATCCTGAATAACGTCATCGCTATCGCGACCTTCCTGTTCTTCCTCGTGATCGCCGGGACAGCCGCTGCCGCAGACGGGGAACTCACCACCGATCAGATCCTCATCCTCGGCATCGGTACCACCTTGGGTGTCGCAGCCCAGGCGTTTGTCCTCCTTCCGGTGCTATTGCGCAGCGGCTATCGCTGGCGTCCCCGCTTCGATTGGCGCGGTCACGGCTTGGGCAAGGCAGGTCACCTGGCGGTGTGGACCCTGCTCCTGGTCGTGATCAATCAGGCCGGCTACGTCGTTATCACCCGACTCGCGACCTTGGCCAACGTCAACGCCTCCCATGACGGATCCACGCCGGCAGGCCTCACGACGTACCAGAAGGCGCACTTGATTTTCATGTTGCCGCACAGCGTCATCACGGTGTCCATCGTCACGGCGTTACTGCCGGCGCTGAGCCGCGTCGCACACGCCGGTCGGCTCAAGCAGGTCGGCGCCGACGTGGGCGGAGCGATGCGATTGGTCGCGGCACTCATCGTGCCCGTTGGGGCAGTCCTGATGATTACCGGTCCGGGAATCGCCCGTCTTCTCTTCGGCTATGGAGCGGCCACTCCCGAACAGGCTGAGCTCACCGGCACCATTACCAGCGTCTTCATGCTGGGCCTGATCCCCTTCACGCTGTTCTACGTGCTGTTCCGCGGCTTCTACGCGGTGGAGGACACCCGAACACCGTTCCTGGTGAGCGTCATCATGAATGTGGTGGCTCTTGCCGTGGCCATCCCGCTGTTCTACGCCGTGAGCGGCCCAGCTCAGATCGCCGCCCTCGCCTTCGGTTATGTCTGCGGGTTCTGGGCGACGTTCATCGTCTCGTGGATCCTGCTGGCCCGTCGGTTGGGCGGCGTGGACTCGGGCAACACGATCCGCGCCCTGCTGCGCATGCTCATCGCCGGTTTCGTGGCGCTCGCGGTCATGTTTGGCACGCAGGCACTCCTCGTGACCTACGTCACCGGCGGCGGGGCGGAGAGCCCGTGGCCCATTCTGGTGAACGTCGTGGTCGTGTCGGCCGTCGGCGTCCTTATCTACCTTGCGGCCGCTTGGGCGCTGCGCATCGCCGAAGTCAGCGAGGTCATGGGGCTCGTGCGGCGCAAGGTTCTGCGCCGCTCCTAGAGCCGGTGCGTGTCTCGGCCTGCGACATCGCCACACGGCCGCCTACCCTCAAGGGGTGGGTGAGCGGATGATCGATCGCTACCGGCTCGAAGTCCTGGTCTCGCAGACCGGTCGCGCCGAACTGTGGCGCGCCCACGACACCGCCCTGGACCGACCCATCGCCCTCCGTCTGGTCCCGGCCGACGACCCGCGTGCGCCCGCCGTCCTTGCCGCCGCGCGACGAGCCGCCGTCGTGGATGACCGCCGTATCATCGCGGTCCTTGATGTGCTCGACCTGGTCACGGACGACACCGGTACGTCGTATTCCGTGGTCGTCAGCGAGTGGGTTGAGGGGCGCACCCTGACCGACATCCAGGAGGAGCGCGAGGGCGAGCCCATCGATTCCGGTGAGGCTCTCCCTCTTATCCGCCAGGTGGCTCTGGCCATTCAGCACAGTCATGAGGTCGGCGTTCATCACGATCGACTGCGGCCCAGTTCGCTGCTCATCGCCGAGACCGCGGACCTCGACGACCCCTTCACGCTGCTCGGTGACTCCAACGTGGTGCGCATCCGCGGGCTGGCGGTCGACGCGGCACTGTGGCCGGAGACTTCCCCGACAACCATCGACCGCGACCTGCACGGTGTTGGTTGTCTGTTCTATGCCATCCTCACCGGCCGCTGGCCCGCAGGCCTTAGTGACGGAATGTCGCCAGCCCCCCGCGTCGGGGACCGTCTACTGCCGCCCTCGCAGGTCGTCGCCGAGGCACCCGCGGCCATCGACGACCTCGTGATGCGCGCCATCGATCCTGCGGTCAGCGGCGACGATCGTTGGGAGACCTTCGGTGACGTCGGCGATTTCGTCACCGCACTCGCCACCCTCGATGCACCCTCGAACCGCTGGTCCTTCGCGCTGCCGCCCACTCGTCCCGATAGCGTCGGGCGGCGCATCCTGCGCGGCGTGGGCCGAACCGCCGTCGCCGCGGTCGCCCTGTTGGCGATCGGTGGCCTCGCCCTTGGGGGTCTGCGGCTGGCCCAGGGTGCTGACTCTCCCTGGGGGGTCAGTCCGACGCCCATGGCGACCGAGGTCCTCATGGACGTCGCGGTGGGCGATGACCCGCTACTCGGCACCGACACTCCCACCGGAGCCATCGAGATTGTCCAGGTGACCGACTTCGACCCGCGGGGGGGCGATGGGGTCGAGATGCCCGAGCTGGTTGACGGCGCCATCGACGGTGACCCGGCCACCGCCTGGACGACCGACATCTATTACTCAGCCGACATGGACGGCAAGAAGGGAGTCGGGCTCCTGCTCGATCTCGGCGCCTCCGAAGCGGTCAGTGCGGTCGCCTTGGAGTTCCTCGGCAACGGCGGTTCGGTCAAGGTGCTCATCGCGCCGGAGCCCTACGGCAAACTCAGCAAGTGGACTCCCCTGGCCAACGCGGCCGGCGTGGGGACCTCCATCAATCTGCGCTCACCCCGCCCCGTCGTTGGCCGCTACGTCCTGGTGTGGTTCACCCAAATCCCACTGGTTGACGGCTACTACCAGGGCGGCATCAAGGAAGTCTCGGTGCTGCGCTGAGCGTCACTCCAAGCCCTCTCGGCCTCGCCACTAGGCTCGCCGACGTGACCGCGCCGACCGATGCCGAACTCCTGGCATCGCACTGCGCCGGCGATCCCGATGCGTTCGCCGAACTGGTCCGCCGCCACCGGGACCGCCTGTGGGCGGTGGCTCTGCGGACCACGGGTGATCCGGAAGAGGCAGCGGACGCCGTCCAAGATGCCCTCATCTCGGCCTACCGTCGGGCAGATTCGTTCCGCGGTGACGCCGCCGTGACCACCTGGCTGCATCGGATCGTCGTCAACGCCTCCCTCGATCGCCTTCGGCGGCGGGCCGTACGGCCTTGGACTGCCCTGCCTGAAGAGGAGTCCTCATCACCGGCGCTGGTCGACGAGTCCCGGCTGGCCGATCCTCGGGCGGCGGCCGAAAGTGCGGAGACCACCCGTGAGGTGCGCGCCGCACTCGACACCTTGCCGCCGGACCAGCGGGCCGCGATCGTGCTGGTCGACCTCGAAGGGTGGTCGGTCGAGGACGCCGCGAGCGTCCTGGAGTGCCCGGTCGGCACGGTCAAGAGCCGGTGTTTTCGTGGCCGAGCCAAACTCGCCGAAAGACTCGCCCATCTGCGGAACCCAGACGGTGACTCCCTCGTCACACCCCCGGATCACGAACAGATCACGGAACGGTTCGGGCAGGGTCAAGGAGGGCAGGAGCGGTCATGAAAGACGAGACTGATCCGTCCCTGCCTGAATCTGGCCAGTCTGATCCCGGTCTGACCGGCGCTGACCTGCCCCCCATGGACCCCGAGCTCCACGCCTGGCTCACCCGTGACCCCGCGCCCCCCATGCCCGCCGATGTGTGGGACCGCCTGGAGTCCGCCTTGGCCGCTGAGCCGCCCTTCATCGCGGCGCCGACGGACACGCCCGAGACTTCGTCAGACGTGCCGGCCACCGTCACCGACCTTGCCGCACGCCGTCGATCCG
Source organism: Candidatus Nanopelagicales bacterium (assembly GCA_038108715.1). GTDB lineage: Bacteria > Actinomycetota > Actinomycetes > S36-B12 > S36-B12 > Mxb001. The sequence goes on from JAYNIC010000001.1 coordinate 13,068, forward strand.
GGCGACTGTGGCCGGTCCTCGCCGGCGCGGCCGGCGTCGCCCTCGTCGGGCTGGTGGCCTTGCCGGCCCTGCGGGGAGGTGATGCCCCCCCAGTCGCTGACGGCCCCCTTACCGCCGAGGCGGCTATTGACATCCCCACTCCTAACGGATTGACCGCTGAGTCCGCCGACACCGGTGACGCCCTGAGCACCGATGCCAAGGGCACCGAGCCGCAGGTCGCCGATGCGCCCGCAGATACGCCCGCAGATCCCCCGGAGTCTGCCGCGCCATCACCGGCCGCGACCGAGACCCCGGCGCCTAGCCCCACCGTGGCCATACCCGTGGCCATGCTCGATACCGGCACGACGTACTCCAGCGATGCGATGCCCACGCAGGTGACCACCCTGCTCGCCTCCGTAGGCATGCCCGACTCAGGGTCCATGGCGCGGGCTATGGGTCGCGCCAGTGTCAGTCCGTCCCCGATGGCGGGCACTGGACTGATGGCGAGCCCGGAGGCACTGCATGACTGCATGGTCCGCCTCGGACTTCCCGAGACAGCGCAGCCGCTGCTGGTCGATCACGGCACCTTCGAGGGACTGGATGCGGGGATGCTGGTCACTGTCGGATCGGTGTTGACCGACGGCACCCCGGGAGATCTTCACGTCGTGGTCGTCGGCATGGAATGCGCTGAGACCGACGTCGCTACCGCGCGGCATTTCGATCTACCCGTCGCCCGCTAGTCGGTCTGGGCTTCCACGTGGAATACCCAGGGGGGTATCGTCGTTGACGGCCGTGTCGACCTCGTTCGACGTTCCACGGCATAACCGGCAGGATGCTGCCAACGACCATCGATAGGGAAGGTGCTCCCCGTGTCCGACGTGCGCGACGTGATCATCATCGGCTCCGGTCCTTCCGGCTACACCGCCGCCATCTACACAGCCCGTGCGCAGCTGACGCCGCTGGTCCTCGAGGGCGCCGTGACCGCGGGCGGCGCCCTGATGAACACCACCGAGGTCGAGAACTTCCCCGGTTTCAAGGACGGCATCATGGGGCCGGCGCTCATGGAGGAGATGCGAGCCCAGGCCGTGCGCTTCGGAGCCGAGATCATCACCGACGACGCCGCTGAGGTGCGCCTCGACGGTGACGTGAAGTACGTGCGCGACGGATCTGGTCGTGAGTACCACGCACGGTCGGTGATTCTCGCGATGGGCTCGGGCTACCGCGAGCTCAACCTGCCTAACGAAAAGCGTCTTTCTGGGCACGGTGTTTCCTGGTGCGCCACCTGCGACGGCTTCTTCTTCCGCGATCAAGACATCGCCGTCGTGGGCGGTGGCGACTCGGCGGTCGAGGAGGCCACCTTCCTCACTCGCTTTGCCAAGTCAGTGACGCTGATCCACCGCCGGGATGAACTTCGTGCCAGCAAGATCATGGCCGAGCGCGCCATGAACGACCCCAAGATCACGTTCGCGTGGAACAGTGAGGTCGTTGATGTGCTCGGCGACGCGAAGGTGTCCGGCGTCGTTCTCAAGGACACCATCACCGGTGAGACCCGTGAGCTTGCCGTCACCGGGCTGTTCATCGCCATCGGTCACGACCCACGGTCCGAGCTCGTCAAGGGGCAGGTCGACCTCGATGATGAGGGATACGTGGTGGTGCAGGCCCCCAGCACCCGCACGAACGTCGAGGGCGTCTTCGCCGCCGGCGACCTCGTCGACCACACCTATCGTCAGGCAATCACCGCGGCAGGCACCGGCTGCGCGTCGGCTCTCGACGCCGAGCGATTCCTCTCCGGGCACGCCTGACCCCGCGACCCACCGCAACGTAGGCTGACACCACGCCGATCCCACAACCAGGAGACCCCATGGCTACCAAGACCGTGACCGACGCATCCTTCGACGCCGACGTCTTGCAGAGCGACATCCCCGTCATCGTCGACTTCTGGGCTGAGTGGTGCGGACCGTGCCGCATGGTCGCCCCGATCCTCGAGGAGATCTCCGCCGAGTACGACGGCAAGATCGTCATCGCCAAGTTGAACGTCGACGAGAACCCCAAGACGGCGGCGTCCTACGGCATCACATCGATCCCCACGATGAACGTCTTCTCTGGCGGTGACGTGGTCAAGACCATCATCGGGGCCAAGCCGAAGGCCGCGTTGCTCACCGACCTTCAGCCCTTCCTGTAGGCCACCGTGGCACCACCCCTCGTTCGCCGGGGGGACAGCGGTGATGCCGTCGCCGACGTCCGCGAACGCCTCGTTCGACTCCGGCTGCTGCCTTCGGCGCCGCAGGGCGATGCTGTTTTCGACGAGGACGTCGAGCAGGCCGTGCGCACCTTTCAACAGCAGCGCGGCATCCCCGTCGATGGCATCGTCGGCCCGCAGACCTTCCGTCATCTCGAGGAGGCGCGCTGGTCTCTCGGCGACCGCGTCCTCGCCTACACGGCGGGCCACCTGATTCACGGGGATGACGTCCTCGATCTCCAGCAACGCCTGTCGCGCATGGGCTTTGACTGTGGTCGTCCGGACGGCATCTTCGGCGTACTCACAGATTCGGCGCTGCGTGAGTTCCAGCGCAACGTGGGCCTCGACGCCGATGGCATGTGTGGATTCACGACGTACTGGGCCCTCGAGCGGCTCACCCGCACCGTTGGCGAAGGTGATGCCGTTGCCATCCGCGAGCGCCAGGCCCACGACGCGCTACGAAGCGGTGTCGCCGGCAAGGTGATCGTGCTCGACCCGGGCGGCGCCGATGCCGATCAGCGGTTTGCGCTGGCCGAGGCCGCGATCCTGGCCGACATCTGCGCGCGCGTGGAGGGACGTCTTGCGGCCCTTGGCACCCAAGTGCTCTACACCCGGCCGCCGACACCCGAACTCATCACCGAGCGCACCCGCGCGGTATTCGCGAACGAAGCCGGTGCCGATCTGGTGCTGTCGCTTCATGTGGAGCGGGTCAACCTGCCCGGAGCGAATGGCGCCTCGACCTTCTTCTACGGCGCACCGCTCGGTGGCACACCCACCAGCGCCGGTGGCCGGCTCGCCGCCGAACTCATCCAGGACGAGTTATGTGTGCGGACCGATCTCACCGACTGCCGAAGCCACCCGCGCACCTGGGACCTGCTGCGCCTCACAGTGATGCCGACGGTCTGGGTGGAGTTGGGCTACCTCTCGCATCCCGGGGATGCGGCCCGGCTCAACAACGAACGATTCCGCGACACCCTCAGTGAGGCCCTGGCCTCGGCCGTCGTCCGCTTCTTCGCCCCCGACTAGTCGCTCACTTCCCTCCGCAAGCCGACGCTTTTTCGACGTTCTGACCCGCCGTTTTGCCGAAATATCGTCGGCTTGCGAGGTGAGTCGGGCCTAGCGGGGTTCGGGCCGGAGCATCCGTCCGACGAATCCGCCCACTGCGCCGGCGGCAAAGATGAGGGCCAGCAGACCGATCGCCTTGACCATGACTGCCTCCCCTTCCCTGTGCGGCACCGAGCACCGACATGTCCCGCAGTAGGTGATACTCCGGACTCCCCGGCTTTGGCCAGCATAGAGGGGCTGGGACACTGGCATCTCCAACGATTGCAGTGCCCACCGTGCGGCCACGAAGGAGGTGCGTCATGAGTGAAGGCTCCCGTCTCGACCCCTGGGTAGATGCCTACGCTGCCCGCGCCCGTGGCATGACCGCCTCGGAGATCAGGGCGCTCTTCGCCGTCGCCTCCCGTCCCGAGGTCGTGTCCCTCGCTGGTGGGATGCCCTTCGTCTCGGCTCTGCCGCTGGACACTCTGGCCGACACCGCCGCGCGACTGGTGCGCGATCGCGGCGCCGAGGTGCTGCAGTACGGCTCCGGGCAGGGTGATGTGACCCTGCGCGGGCAGATCCTGGACGTGATGAGTGAGGTAGGCATCAGCGCCCATCCAGACGACGTCATCGTGACGACAGGCTCGCAGATGGCGCTCGACCTCGTCACGCGCGTCTTCTGCGATCCCGGCGACGTCGTGTTCGTCGAGGCGCCGTCGTACGTCGGCGCGCTCGGTGTCTTCCGCTCCTACGAGTGCGACATCGTGCACGTGCCAATGGACGACGACGGACTCATCCCCGAGGCGCTGGCCGAAGCCATCACGCAGGCGCGTGCGGCCGGTAAAAAGCCGAAGATGATCTACACGATTCCCAACTTCCACAACCCCGCCGGTGTCACCCAGACGACCGACCGTCGCGAGCGCATCCTGCAGATCGCCAAGGATGAGGGTCTGCTCATTCTCGAGGATGACCCGTACGGACTCCTCGGTTTCGATGGCACGGTGCCCCGGGCGATCCGGGCCGATGACGATCAGCAGGTGGTCTACCTCGGGTCCTTCTCCAAGACGATCGCCTCGGGGCTGCGGGTTGGCTGGGCCGTGGCCCCGCACGGCGTACGAGAGAAGCTTGTTCTTGCTGCGGAGTCGGCTGTGCTCTGCCCGTCGAACTACGCGCAACTCACGGTGAGTGAATATCTCGCGACTCAGCCGTGGCGCGAGCAGGTCAAGGTGTTCCGTGAGCTCTACCGCGAGCGCCGCGACGCCTTGCTGGATTCCCTGGAGCAACTGATGCCACCGGGCACGACGTGGACGCATCCGGCCGGCGGCTTCTACTCCTGGGTGACGTTGCCGGAGGGCCTGGACTCCAAGGCCATGCTGCCGCGTGCCATCGCGGCCCTGGTGGCCTACGTACCCGGCACCGGGTTCTTCGTCGACGGGCAGGGGCATGAGAGCCTGCGACTGTCCTACTGCTACCCCGATCCCGATCGCATCCGCGAGGGCGTTCGTCGCCTGGCCGGAGTTGTGGAATCGGAATTGGAGATCGCGCAGACCTTCGGGACGGCCCGGGTGTTGCGCGATGCCGAGGGCCCGGAAAACCCCTCCCCGAACATGCACTGATGTTGCGCGCAATGACGAAAAGAGGACGACGATGCAGGTAATGGTGCTGGCCGGAGGGCTTTCCGCCGAGCGCGATGTGTCGCTGCGATCGGGTCGTCGTGTCGCCGAGGCACTGCGCGCCGCGCGCCCGGACTGGCTGATCGTTGAGCGCGACATCGACTCCGCCCTGCTGGAGGAACTCGCACAGTCGCGACCCGACTGCGCGATTCCGCTGCTGCATGGCACCGCTGGTGAGGACGGTGCAGTGCGTGATGTCTTGGAGTGTCTCGGCCTGCCCTACGTTGGCTCACGTGCGGCCTCCTGTCGGCTCGCTTTCGACAAGTCCGTAGCCAAGACGTTGCTACGCCGTGCTGGCGTTGCGACTCCCGAGTCCGTGGCGCTCCCGCACGCGACGTTCCGTGAACTCGGGGCCGCAGGTGTGATCGCCGCAGTGGAGCAGGGCCTCGGCCTGCCGGTTGTCGTCAAGCCAACCCGCGGCGGCTCGGCGCTCGGCGTGAGCGTCGTCCATCAGGCCTCGGAATTGCCCGCTGCGATGGTGGGGGCGTTCGCCTACGGCGACGTCGCG
>JAYNIC010000001.1:18520-21459 GCA_038108715.1 Candidatus Nanopelagicales bacterium
TCGCGCTCATCGAGAAGTTCGTCAGCGGCACCGAGGTGTCCGTCGGAGTGGTCGAAGGCCCGGACGGTGCCATCGCGCTCCCCGCCGTGGAGATCGTCCCCGACGACGGCTTCTACGACTACGCCTCGCGCTACACCGCAGGAACGACGTCGTTCTACGTGCCGGCGCGCCTAGATGGTGCAGCTGCTCAGGCCGCCGCTGACGCCGCGCTGACCGCACACGCCGTGCTCGGACTGCGCGACTGGTCCCGCACCGATCTCATCGTCGATACTCACGGCACACCCTGGTTCCTGGAAACGAATGTCGCGCCCGGCATGACGGAGACGTCCCTTGTGCCGCAGGCGTTGGCGGCCGCCGACATCGACATGGGCCGCGGCATGGCCGGCCTGGTCGAGCGCGCAATCACCCGGGTCTAGTTCCATCTCGCGCCGACTGTCGAGTTGCGGGGCCGAAATGGGTCGAAAACGCCCCGCTACTCGACACTCGGCGAGGAATGACTCAAGACATCGGCGCGCTCAGGATGCAGAATTCGTTGCCTTCTGGATCGGCCAGGACCACCCAGCCCACGTCGCCCTGGCCGATGTCGATCTGCTGAGCACCTAGCCCGCGGAATCTCGCAACCTCAGCTGCTTGATCATCGGGGCGCAGGTCGACGTGTAGGCGATTCTTACCAGTCTTCGTCTCATCCACTCGAACGAACAGCAGTCCCGGCAACGTCTCAGCCTCAGGGCGGATTTCCACGACGTCAGGGGAGTCATCCACGACCACCCAGCCGAGGGCGTCCGCCCACCACCAGCCAAGAGTTTGCGGGTCGCGCGCGTCGACGGTGACCTGCTCCCAGACGAGCGTCATCGCACTACACTCGCTGCGGTCCGTTGCCGATGATGTGTGTCACGCGTGCGCTCATTGCTTCTCCTCCAGTGCTGGTGATCGGGATGCTAGACCCGCGTCCAACCTTCCGCGACAATGAGCAGATGCCCGGGCCTGTCATCATCATCGTCGCCCCGCCGCGCTCCGGTGCCGGTCTGCTGGCCGCCATCCTCGAGCAGTCCCCTGATTTCACCGCAGGCCCACTGAGCAAGGGCCACCCGATCGACGAGATCAAGGGGTTCGCGATTGCCGACCGCGAATACGAGTCGCATCGCCTGACGACCGCGGACGCTGCCGACTGGGGCTACGCCCCTGAGTCGATGGTCGTGGAGTGGAGTCCGCGACTGGGGCTGCGACTTGGCTTCCTCGCCGCGACGATTCCCGACGCCCGGTTCATCGTCATGCTGCGGCGCCCGCTGCCAACGATTTCCAGCCTGATGCGGGCCTGGCGTGTGGGCCGCTTCGCCACCGTCGCGGACCTGCCGGAATGGTGGGGTGAACCCTGGGCGTTCGGCCTCACGCCTGGTTGGCGCGATCTCATCGGCGTGCCACCGGCCGAGGTCGCCACACGTCAATGGGCGGCGTACGTCGATGCGATCTTCGACGACCTCGAGGGGATCGATCCAGCGCGCTGGATCGGTACGACGTACGAGCGACTCGTCGACGATCCTGATGCCGAGGTGGATCGCATCACCGGCTGGCTCGGTGTCGGCGACATCACCGTCCCCGATCCGCTGCCGGCCTCCATCGGCACGATCACCGCACCAGACCGCAGCAAGTGGCGATCCGATTCCAGCGAAATCCTCGCCGCACTGCCGGGTGTTCAGCAGACGGTGGGCCGGTGGGAGAGTTTCCGTGACTCCCACGCGCCTGAGCCGGCCGACTGGGATGCCGCCGAGGGCCCGGAGATCCGGCCCGAGCAGCAGCGCACCACCATGGCGAGCGCCGGAACGCCGTTCTCGAGCCAGCACACCGCGACCGTTCCGGAGTTGCTCGGCCTGACGAACTCAACCGTCGTTGTCACGACGTACAAGTCGGGGCACGTGATCTTCCTGCGCCGCGATGAGGCCGGCAAGCTCAACACCGAGTTCGCGTCGTACAACCGGCCGATGGGTGTCGCAGTGGCCGGTAGTCGTCTGTCCCTCGGCACCGGGACGGGCATCGTCAACTTCTCTAACACTCCCGCGCTCGCCGCGGCGCTCGAGCCGCCGAACGTCAACGATGCCGTTTACACGACCCGCTCAGTCATCAGCACCGGTGACGTCGCGATGCATGAGATGGCGTTCGCTGGCGAGCAACTGTGGTTCGTCAACACGCGCTTCTCCTGCCTGTGCACCACGGATCCGAACTACTCCTTCGTGCCGCGCTGGCGACCACCGTGGATCAGTTCGCTCGCGGCGGAGGACCGCTGTCATCTCAACGGCCTGGCCCTGCGAGATGGTCGACCGCGCTATGTGACCGCGCTGTCGCAGACCGACACTCCCAACGGCTGGCGTGAACTCAAGGGAACCGCAGGCCTGATCATGGACATCGCGACCAACACGATCATCGTCGACGGGCTGGCAATGCCGCATAGTCCGCGCTGGCACGACGGCAGGCTCTGGGTCCTCGAATCCGGCAAGGGCACGCTCGCCCACGTCGACGTCGACACCGGTGAGGTGACCACTGTCGCGACCCTGCCCGGCTTCACCCGCGGGCTCACCTTCCTCGGCCCGTACGCCGTCATCGGCCTCAGCCAGGTGCGCGAAAGTGTCTTCAAGGATCTGCCGGTGACGCAGACCGCCGATGAGCGCAACTGCGGAGTTTGGGTGGTCGACACCCGCACCGGTGAGATCGCGGGCTTCGTGCGGTTTGAAGGCATGGTGCAGGAGATCTTCGACGTACAGGCCCTCCCGGGCAGGCACTGGCCGACCATCCTGCGCGAGCCCACCGACTTGACCGCGTCGAGTTTCGTGCTCCCGGATGAAGCCCTGCGCGATGTGCGATCAACCCCACCCGTGAGTGTCGAGTAACGGGGCGAAAATAACAGGATTTAGCCCCGTTACTAGACACTCGGCGGCGAAGTGGGG
>JAYNIC010000001.1:21469-45115 GCA_038108715.1 Candidatus Nanopelagicales bacterium
CCCCGGACGGCCCACCACCCCCCCCCTCGAGTCGCGCGAACCCGCCCCAACCCCCCCCGCATCCCCCCCCACACTCGACACTCGGCGAAGAAGTGGGTCAGAGCCGGACTATGGACCCGGAGTACGTGCGGGCGATCACGCCCACGTAGTTCGCATCGACCTGTTCGCAGGTCTGCTGCAGGATGCGCGACCATTCGGCATCGCTTTCGGTGATGCTGCTCGGGCCCATCCGATGGTGCACGAGGCCCAGACCAGCGATGGGCGCTGATATCGACAGCACCTGCGCCACGTTGCCGAGGAAGGTGCGCCGTTCTTCTTCAGGGCAGTCCTCGGGTGCGTCGGAGATGACGATCATGGCGGAGGGCGAACCGTCGGAGAACTCGGCATGGATGGCGAGTGAGCCAGGGCACCGGTCCGCGAGCATCACGTGGTCGGCGACGAAGAGGAGGGGATCCTCGTCGGCGCGAGCATTGCGGACCTCATCATTGCGGGGCCAGCGCTCATCGAAGGCGATCGGGTCATCAAAGGGGGTTGTGGTTGTCATAGCGCGACTGTGCGCCGATCATCCTGTGGACAGCCAGGTGCAATCCACAGGCCATGTGTGGCATACGCCGACCGGATCTCCCTGTCAGACGACGGTGATCGTTCGGATGTCGTAGCCGGTTGCGCCATCGGGGATCACGTCGCGGATGTCACCGGTCTGCACCTCACCACGACCATTCACCGCGCGTACGGCAACACTGTGCTCTCCGGCGGATGCGTCCCAATCGATCCACCACTGCCGCCACGCCACCGGACTGAGCTGCTCGGCCAGTTGCGCGTCCTGCCAGTCGCCCTCGTCGATGCGCACCTGCACGGCCGAAACGCCATCACCGTCCATCGCCCACGCCAGACCGCCGAGTTGCACCGGGCCAGCTGCGATCTCCCCACCGGGGACATCGATCCGACTGCTGGTGAGCACGGGCGCATCGGTCGCCCATCCTCGAACGGTCCAGTACGCCGGCTGCGCCGCGTACGTCGTCGCCTCGATGCGTGTCACCCACTTCGTGGCGGAGATGAAGCCGTAGAGACCGGGGATCACCATGCGCACCGGGAATCCATGCTCGATGGGCAGCGGCTCACCATTCATCCCGATGACCAGCAGCGGCTCCCGGTCGGCGAGACCCTCGATCGGCGTACTGCAGGTCCAGCCATCCACCGATGCGCTCAGGAGTTGATCAGCGCCCGCATCAATCCCGGCTCGCTCCAACAGCGGCATGAGCGGTGTGCCAAGCCAGCGGGCATTGCCGATGTAGTCACCACCGACCGGGTTAGAGACACACATGATCGTCACGTCGCGCTCCACCATCGGCATCGCCAGCAGCTCCTCGTAGGTGATGGTCACCGGCGAGCCGACCATGCCGTCGATGGTGAGTGACCAGTCCTGTGATTGCACCTGAGGGACGACGACGGCAGTGTCGATGCGATAGAAGTCCGCGTTGGGGGTGATGAACGGCGGCATCCCGGCAACCGGTGCCTGTACGCCGGCGGGCACCGGCGACAACGGCTGCGCCGGCGAAGGCAGCACAGCCGACAGGCGTGACGCGACCGCGCTCGCTTGCGTGCCCAGCCACCGAGCACTCGCCGTGGCCGCAGCGGCCAGCACGAAGACGCCACCGACACCGAGAAGGAAGTTGCGTCGATCCACGGTCGGCTGGATCTCTACTGGCGGTGCATCCAGATCGTCCAGGGGAATGACCGGTGTCGGGGCCCGAGGCTCTGACAGCAGGATCAACCCCGCCAGGGCACCCGCCGCGACGATCCCGGCCACGATGGAGGGGACGGGGGCAAACGACGAGTCCACCGGTCGGATCAGGGCAGCGGTGGCGCCTACCAACCCCAGGATGAACATGGCCCAGACCCCGGTGGTGAGTCGGCGCCGCGCGGCCGCGCCCGCCCAGGCCGCAATCGCGATGACCGCCAGCACCACGATGGCGAGGACGACCGATTTGGCCGCCGTACCGAAAGTTGACGTCGCCCACTCCTTGACCGGTGCGGGCGGGATGTCGATGGCCGTCGAGGCGACTACTTCCACTGGTGCATACGCCGGCCCCAGCCACACCGCCACCAGCGAACCCACGGCAATGCCCGCCCAGGCGGCGAGTATGCCGAGGAGTGGGTCAACGAAGCGGCGCATCCCTCCACAGTAGGTGCGAATCGCGCCTCTTGCCCCTCTAGGCGATGCGCTGCGGGAATCCGAAGGCGGTGTGGACGCCCCGCGAAAAGATCGGCCGCAGTGTCGGCCGGCCAGCCACAGAAATTCCGGCACGAGAGACCAGGTCCTGCTCCAGCACATCTACTCGCGCGGACTGCAGCACCCAGGGTGCGTGCTCGTTAGGCGTCCACCAGGTCGCCCCGAAGGCCTCGTGGTGCATTCCCCACCGCGCGGTCACGAAAATCTCAAGATCGGTCGGCTCGATCTCCTGGCCTGAAACTGCCTCCAGGCGCATCGCGCCACCGCCGCGCGGATATCGCCGATCCGAGCGCCACCACCAGCGGTTCCCGCGTTGGCGCACGTGCATGTTCGCCCAGGTATACGGCAGTCGATAGCCCCAACGAGCGGCCATGGAGGTGACACTGCGCGAGGCCTCCAGGCTGCGGAAGACCACACCGTGCCGACCCGCATCATCAACTGAGTACAGCCGCACATTGCACTCCAGGAAGCTGCCGAGGTAGGGCGTGGCGTGGTGACGACCGAGACCGGCATTGATCATTCGGAAGGGCACGAGCCCGACGTACGTCGCACCATCGAAGACGTCCGGGCGCACCCCGGGCGGCATGAAAGGCGCAACCACGGCCGGGTCGACCGCCCAGTGCAGAAAGAACAGATCAAGCCAGGACTGGTCGAACAACGCCGGCCCCGTCAGCGGTGGAGCCGTCGGCGTCACCCCGCCATAGCGGTCCATGTCAGGCGGCAGCGACCGCGCACGCCGGCGTGGATCCCGGCAGCCGATAGCGGTTCTTTGCGATCCACCGGTATGCCTTATCTGCCACGAATGCAACCCCCGGCAGGTCACCGAACGCACCCACCAGCGGCCACGGCTGCGGCGCGGTTCGCAACATTGCCATGACCGCTCGGCTCCCAGAGGTCACACGCTCATCCGCGTCGACAAACTGAACCGCCTCGGTGCAGTCCGCTTCAGTCAGCCCGAACGCTGTGATGTCGGTGCGCTGCCACGGCTCGATGTCGCATCGGGGACGGATGAAGCGGCGGATGACGTTGACCGACGCCGTACAGAATCCGCAGTCCCCATCAAAGATCAGCAGTGGCACCATGCATCAACCATATGCCGCGCAGTGAGACTGCGCCTATGCCGGCCAGATGTCGCCGATGGTGTAGCCCTCGGGGAAGGGATCGCTGTCATCCAGCACCCACTCCGACCGTCCGGTCACCCAGCCGCGACCGGTGATCGTCGGCAGCACTGCGGCGAAATCCCCCACGGTGGTCTCGCCGACGAGCCGGCCGGTGAACGTCGTATCGAGCATGCCCCGGTGCACAAACGGTTGATCGAGAGCGATTTCACCGCGCGCGTGCATGACAGACATCCGCGCGCACGTTCCGGTACCGCAGGGTGAGCGGTCGAGAGCACCGGTCCAGGTTGCCGGGTCATCGCTGAGCCGATCGGTCGCCATCACCATGGCGTTGTTGCCATCCGCGCCGCGATCATCGCCCGGCCCGGTGATCATCACCAGGTTCGTCGTATTGATTCCAGGGTTGAGGGGATGGCTGACGGGGTACTGGCGATTGACCGCCAGCTTCAGCCGCGCACCGACGCTTTGCAGAGCGGGTACGTCGGCCGGGCTCAGGCCGACGCCGAGGTCCTCGGCTCGGGCCAGCACGAAGAACTGACCACCAAAGGCCACGTCAACCGGAACGACGCGCGTCTGACCCCACTGCGTCCCCGGCTCGGTCCGCGGATCGACCGGGATCTCCAGTGGTACGTCGACGTGCACGGCGAAGGCTGGCACGTTCTCGATGGTGACGGATGTGACTTTGCCGTCGGAACACTCGGCCTGAACCTGCACCAAGCCAACGGCCGTTTCCAGCGTCACTGTCGTGACCGGCTCGACCATGGGAATCCGGCCGGTTTCCAACAGGCCAGTAACTGAGCACATGGTGTTGCTGCCCGACATGGGCGTGAAGGCCCCCTGCTCCATCACGATGATGGCGACGTCAGCGGACGGATCCGAGGGCGTGAGCGTCAGCACGGCGCACAGTCCCGGATATCCGCGCGGCTCATGCAGGAGCAGCCGCCTCAGCCAGTGCAGGTGCTGCTCGGCATAGGCGAACCGCTCAGCTATGGAGTTGCCCGGGACGAGGTGGTCCACATCGACGAGGACACGACCCGGCTCGCCCTCGGCATGGGCCTCGATCGCGGTGAGGTGCAGTGTCACAGTTGCTGAGCCTGCCGCACGGCGGCACCGATCTCGTCGCGGACCTCGGCGGACACGGGCTGGATCGGCGCCCGGACCGGACCGGCCGATTCGCCGATCGCCTCGAGGCCGCCCTTGATCGCCGCCACGTAGTTGTGTGATTCCAGCAGGTCGTTGACCTTCCACAGCCCCTGCCACAGACGACGCCCCTCCGCGAGATCGCCCTTGATGGCGATCGCCTCGAAGAGACGCACGGCCTGCTCGGGCAGCAGGTTTGCCATACCCCACACCGAGCCCTTGGCGCCGGTCGCGAGTGCCCCGAAGGTGAGGGTGTCCCAGCCATTGAACAAGGTGATGCGGTCGGCGTACCCGATCAGCATGGCCGTGACCGTGGAGAAGTCACCGCTGGTGTCCTTGATGTATTCGACGTTCGGGATATCGCCAAGGCCCGCGAGCTCTTGCGCGTTCAAGGTGATGCCCGTTGCTCCGGGCACGTTGTAGTAGACGATCGGAATGTCGATGGCCTCACCGACTGCACGCAGATGCGCGTGCAGTTCGCCCAGTCGCAGCGGGTCGTAGTACGGCGGCACGATCATGACGCCCGCGGCGCCGGCCTGCTGGGCATGCCGGCTGAGCTCAACCGTCTCGTCCGTCGACTGTGCGCCGGTGTGCGGAAGCACCTTCACCCGTCCGGCCGCCGCTTCGATGACGGTCTCGGTCACATGGCGGCGTTCGGCATGGGTCATCGTGGTGAATTCGCCGGTGGTTCCCAGCGGCACCAGCCCATGAATCCCAGCGTCGACCATCCGGTCTACGTGGTGCTTGATGCCCGCATCATCGATGCTGCCGTCCGCGTGAAACGGGGTGACCAGGGCGACCTGAATACCGGTGATGCTCATCGATGTGCTCCAGAGGGGGTGAGTGCCGGCATAGGTCGTGCCTGGCGGATGAATCGGGCAGGTCTGAAGGGCAGCAGACGTGGTGGGAGCGCACCACCGAGGATGCGGGTGGCAAGGGCGCGCGCGGTACCGGGTGCCAGTGTGAGGCCGAGCATGCCATGACCGCTTGAGACATAGGCGTTGTCCGTGCCGGGCAGGGATCCGATGATGGGCAGCCCGTCCGGGGTCATCGGCCGCATGCCACCGCCAGCCACCGGGACCGGTGACGGCGCCACATAGTCGGGGAAGTAGGCACAGGGGGCCTGGGCGATGGCCTGCACACGGGCGTCGTTGACGACCTCGTCTAAGCCAGCGAACTCCATCGTGCCGGAAAGGCGCAGGCGTCCGTCGTACGGCGTGACAGCGACCTTGGCATCGGAGAGGTTGATGGCTCCACGCAACTCGATGGGCGGCGGTGCGATATCGACGGCGTAACCCTTGCCGGGCCTAATAGGGAGGGGACTGCCGAAGAGTCCGGCCACCCGACCACTCCACGCGCCGGCCGCGACAACGAAGGCGTCACCGGCGAAGCGGCGCTCGCCACTGCGAATGGCAACGATGCGCTCGTGAAGACGCTCCACTCGATCGACTGGTGAATTTTCGGTGATGGTGCCACCGAGTTCGGTAATGCGACGGCGCAGGCTCGTGGTGAGTTGAACCGGGTCGAGGTGCCGTTCATGCGGGAAGTAGATGCCACCGCCCATCCCATCCCGTAGAGCCGGTTCAATCTCGCGCACGGCATCACCGAGGTGTACTTGCGGATCGAGACCGAAGGATGCGGCGATGTCCAGTTCGTCGAGGTGGTGATCGAGGTTGTGCCGATCTAGGAACGCCATGAGGAGTCCGGACGAATGCGACTCGAAGGTCACCCCGTCGCGGACATAGTCATCGAGCATCTCGTTCGTTGACTCCGCGAGTGCAAGCTGTGCGGCGAAACCTTCACGGAAGTCGCGGACATTGCAGTGCCTCCACATGCGCACCATGAACCTGACGTGCGCCGGATCGAGTGACGGCTTGATGTAGAGCGGAGAGTCCTTGCGCGTCATCCACTTCAATGACTTCAGCACCAGTCCGGGAGCGGGCACGGGAGCAGCGGCCGCCGGCACTACCCAGCCGGCGTTCACCGCCGAGGCGCCAAGTCCGCAGGCGCGCGCATCTAGGACCTCGACCTCGGCTCCGCGCTGGGCGAGTTCATAGCCGAGGGTCAGGCCGAGCAGGCCCGCCCCGACGATCACCACCCGCATGAGACCTTCCTTCACATTGTTTGACAATCTGTAGACTAGGACTTGAGCCCAAGGCGGTCAAGATTGTCATACAGTTTCACCGTGGCCTCTCCTGCGAGTATCCCGCGCACCCGTCGTGAGATCGCTGCGCAGGGCATACGCCGGGCCATCATTCTCGGTGACCTGGCCCCCGGGCAGAAGCTTCGCGAGGTGGCTTTGGCCGCAGAGCTCGGGGTCAGCCGACCCACTCTGCGGGAGGCCCTGCTGCTTCTCACCCACGAGGGCCTGTGCGAGCAGGAGCCCCATCGAGGTTTCAGCGTGGCCCGTCTTGACGCCACCGCGATTCGGGATCTGGCCGAGACCCGGCTACTGCTCGATCGGCTCGCGGCCACGACCATCGCACAGGACCCTGAGCGCATCGCTGAGCTCACCGCGGCATGGGAAACCTATGCGGCTTCGGGGACCGATCCGGACGCTCTCGCGCAACACACCGCCCTCGTCGCCTTCCACCGAGCCATGTGGATGGCCGCCCATAACGACACCCTGATTCGGTTGTGGCCAACCGTGGAGTCGCTGTCGACCCTGGTGCTCGCTCAGGATCAGGCGATGCGCAGCGACCCGAAACGTGCCATCGATCTGCATCGCACGCTCGTCACGGCCATCGCCTCGGGGTCGGCAGACCAGATTGATGCGGCCCTCCACGCGCATACCCGCCAGAGCGCGGAGGAGTTCATCAGCTCACGCGTCCACGAGCGGTAGAGGACCGCGCAGTGCCTTGGGTAATGGACACCTAGTCGAGCAGTTCGACGAGCCTTCGTAGGTCCTCGGCGTCGGCGAATTCGATGACCAATCGGCCGCGCGCGGACACGTTCTTGGCACCTTCGACGCGGACTCGTGTATCCAACAGATCAGCTAGCCGACCCGAGACTTCGTCGGCAAGCTCTGCCATCTGTGGCGAGGTCGTCGACCGACTGCGTGTGGAACGTTTGCGTCGCGGCTCGCCGTCATCACCGAGCAGGACGATCTCCTCGGTAGAACGCACCGACAGACCTTCCGCCACGATGCGCTCGGCAAGGTTTTCCATCTGATCGGGATCGTCGAGTGACAGGAGGGCACGCGCATGTCCGGCACTGAGAACTCCCGCGGCGACTCGTCTCTGCACGCCCGGGGGCAACTTCAGCAACCGCAGGGTGTTGGCCACCTGCGGGCGAGAGCGGCCGAGGCGCTGAGCCAATTCCTCTTGTGTGCCACCGAAATCAGCCAACAGTTGCTGGTAGGCCGCTGCCTCTTCCAACGGATTGAGTTGCGCGCGGTGAAGGTTCTCCAGCAACGCTTCTCGGAGCAGATCATCGTCCGTTGTCTCGCGCACAATGACCGGGATCGCGGTAAGCCCGGCCTCTTGGCAGGCTCGCCACCGACGTTCACCGGCGATGAGTTCAAACGGTGGTCCATCTTCACGTCGACGCACCACTATCGGTTGTAGTAGGCCGATCTCCCGCACCGAGAACACGAGCTCGGCCATTGCATCCTCGGCGAACACCTGCCGTGGCTGTCGGGGGTTGGGCACGATGTCATTCGGATCAACTTCGAGGTACGTCGCATTGGCCTGCACCGCGGACGCACTCTCGTCAGCGGCCGGGATCAGGGCACCGAGTCCGCGCCCTAGGCCACGACGTGGCTCAGCCATGAAAGTCTCCTGTCCGGTGCTGTAAGAGCCTTCTAGTCTGTGGATAACCCTGTGGGAAAGTCATTATTGGTCACTGTCCTACATTGTTGACGAGTTCGCGTGCCGCCTCGACGTATGCCAGCGCACCCGAGGAGCCTGGGTCATAGGCGAGGACGGTTTGTCCGTATGAGGGCGCTTCGGACAGCCGAACCGACCTGGGGATAAGTGTGGGGAGAACGATCGAGCCAAAGTGCGCCCGCACCTCCTGGACCACCTGCGCGGACAGCCGGGTGCGACCGTCATACATCGTGAGCAGTACCGCACCGACCTTCAGTTCGGGATTGAGGTGGGCCGTGACCAGGTCAATCGTGCGCAGCAACTGCGACACCCCCTCCAGTGCGTAGTACTCGCACTGGATCGGCAAGAGTAGCTCCCGGGCGGCCACCATGGCATTCAAGGTGAGTAAGCCCAGACTGGGTGGGCAGTCGATGATGACGATGTCGACCTCATGCCCCTGGTCCTGCAGGTAAGTCGGCAAAAAGCGCGTGATAGCCCTGTCCAGCCGACCTTCCCGGGCGACCATGGAAACCAGTTCGATCTCCGCCCCAGCTAGGTCGATGGTCGCTGGGGCGAGCCACAGCCGCCCCTCACCTTCGGGGCACTCCTGGACGATCTGTGCCAGGGGCGTGTCCTGGGTCAACACCTCATAGGTGCTGAGTACGCCGCTGTGGTGGTCTACGCCTAGGGCGGTCGATGCGTTGCCCTGGGGATCAAGATCGACGACCAGGACGTGCTGGCCGCTGGCCGCAAGCGCCGCCGCTAGGTTCACCGTGGTCGTGGTCTTGCCCACCCCACCCTTTTGATTCGCGACCGCGAAAACGCGGGTCACGAGGCAGCCTGGGGGTGCTCGCTCCCCGAAGCCTGCGGTGGGGGCAGCTGAAGTGGCTCTGTTGGCCAACCCAGTCCCGCGGATGTTTCACGGGAAACATCGGGGGATGGGGTGTTCGCTGTTTCACGTGAAACAGGCCAGCCCAGCCCTACGCGGTCCCGTGTCATGCCCCCATTCTGCCGCGCAGGATCCACCACGCGCCAGGGGGTGTGGACTCGCCGTACTAGGGGCGATCAAGAAGCAGGGTGTCGAGCCCGCGAACCAGGCCAACCAGCTGAGGTACGGCCCGAATTGCCAGCAAGGTGCCCGCCACATAGGGGTCAGCGGTGCCGCCGGCGTCATGGCGAATCACCAGCCGCTCATCAGGCATGGCGAAGACAACTTCGGTCGACACCACGAACCCTGGTAGTCGCACTGAATGCACCTGGGTGCCCGCGACATCGGCTCCGCGCGCCTCAGGGAAGCCTTGCGTCTCGTCGATGGGCCGCGCTAGGGGGGCTCGACCGATCTCGCCGAGCGCCTCAGCTAGTTCACGCGCGGTACCACTGGGTGAGTCTGGCTTACCGTAGGAGGCAAAGTCGATGATCTCCCGGTATGGAAGGAAGGGCGCCACGAGCGTCGCCGCAGCCTTGGCCATGGCTGCCGTCACCGAGAAGTTGCCTGCGGCCACCACACCGCGACCCGCCGCCCGCGCCGCCGCATCCACATCCTCGTAGTCTGAACCGGACATTCCGGACGAACCAACCACGACACCGGCTCCTGCACTCAGGGCTGCAAGCACGATTTCCTTCGTTGCCGACGCGGAGGTGTAGTCGACCACGACATCGACCTGCGCGGCGGCCGACGCGACATCGCCCAACACCGGCACACCGTTGGGTTCGGTGCCCCAAGCCACACCGAGATCCAAGCCAGCCGATGACCGCGCTACCGCGTTCACCAACTGCATGTCCGCCGCCTGCAGCACGCCTTGCGCCACAGCCCGACCGGTCCACCCGGTAGCGCCCACCACGCTCACTCGAATACTCAACGGGCCCTCCACGCTCGTACCACGGTTGTCGGTGGATCGATCTCGCCGACCCCACACTCCACAATGTCCACCTCGTCAACACCGAGCCTGCTCAGTGTGTCGTGGGCCGCCTCAATCTCCTCCGGGGCCGACCGGCCTTTCAAGGCCAGCAACACCCCACCCGGTTCCAGGAGTGGGATGGTCCAGTTTGCCAACTTGTCCAGCGCCGCGACCGCTCGAGCAGTGACGACTCCGGCCCGTAGCGACGTCACTGGTCCACGTCCCCTGACGACGTCTTCCGCGCGCGCCCGCACTACGTCAACCCGACCACCGAGAGCAAGTTCGTCGACGATCTCCTCCAGGAACGTCGTACGGCGTTGCAGAGGTTCCAGGCAAATGACCCGAATATCCGGTCGCACGATCGCCCACACCAGACCGGGCAAGCCCGCACCAGATCCGACGTCGATTACTTGCGCGTCACCGGGAACCAACTCTGCGGCAACGGCACAGTTCAACAGGTGTCGATCCCACAGGCGCGGCACTTCACGTGGGCCGATCAGTCCCCGCTCCACACCAGCGCCGGCGAGGAACTCTCCATACGCCGCAAGGGTTTTTAGGGCATCAGCATTCGGGACGATGCGTGCTGCGATCTCCGGCGCCTCCGAAAGGAGCGACACGGTGACCTGCTCAGCCCTCGGCGGGCTTGATGACGATGCGCCGATCAGGGTCGACGCCCTCGGACTCACTCATGAGACCTGACTCAGTCACTACGTCATGGACCACTTTGCGCTCGAAGGCATTCATCGCTGCCAGACGTACCGGCTCACCGGTTGACGTCACCTCGTCGATCGCGGACTTGGCCAAGGCTTCGAGCTCCTGACGGCGTGCGAGCCGGAAACCGGCGATATCCAGCATGAGTCGGGAACGTTCACCGGTCGCCTGGCTCGCTGCGAGGCGAGCCAACTCCTGCAGCGCCTCGAGTACCTGCCCGTCGTCGCCCACAAGGTTGGACAGGTCACCCTTGGTGATCTCCAGGATCGACACCTGGGCGCGATCCCCCTCAACATCGATATCGATATCGCCATCGAGATCGGCGATATCGAGTAGGGCCTCTAGATAGTCAGCGGCCGCGTCGCCTTCCTTTTCCAACAGGCCCGCGGTCTCTTTGGTGCTCGTCATGAGGAGGTTCCCTTCGGCTTGGTGCCGCTGCTCTTGTTCCGCTCACTGCGGGACTTGCGCTTGGGTTGGACCCGTTGCACCGGCTCAACCTCGACGGCCTCGTCTTCGACGGCGGCGGCATCGCCGTTCTTACGTGCGCCTTTGGCGGCCTTGCGCGCCTCCCATGCCTCGAAGGCGGGAGTACCTGGTTGTGGATTGTTGCGGATGACGTAGAACTGCTGGGCCATCGTCCACAGGTTGGTGGTCAGCCAGTAGATGAGAACGCCGATGGGGAAGTTGATGCCGCCCACGGCGAAGATGACGGGGAAGACATACAGCAGGATCTTCTGCTGCTTGACCATCGGATTGTCCGGGGCCGAGTTCTTCACGATCAATTGACGCTGGGTGAGGAACGTTGTCGCCGTCATCAAGATGATGAGGATGAGGGACAGAATGCGCGTATTGAGTGGGTCGAAACCGTCCGCCGCGACCTCGTCCGCTCCCATGAAGTAGCCATAGAGTGGAACACCGAAGATCGACGCCTCGTGGGCCTGCGGTAGAAGTGCGGCGTACTGATCCCAGGCGAAAACACCGGGTGCGGTGTAGCCGGGGTCGTCCGGGTTGTACATGGCGATGCCCTGCAGCACCCGGAAGAGTGCAAAGAAGATCGGTGCTTGCAGGAGGATCGGCAGGCAGGATGCCAACGGATTGGTACCCGTCTCCTTGTAGACCTTCATCATTTCCTGAGACTGCCGCTCACGATCGCCGGCGTACTTCTTTTGGATCTCTTTGATCTTCGGCTGGATGATCTGCAGATTGCGCTGCGCCTTGATCTGCTTGACGAACAGCGGGATGAGCAGGATGCGGATGACGATGACGAGGCCGACGATGGAGAACGTCCACGTCCAGCCACTTGCGGGGTTCATCCCGAAGAAGGTGAACAACGAGTGGAACTGCACCAGGACCCAGCTGACGCCGGTCCCGATCCAGTCGATGATGAACACTCAAGGCTCCGTGAAAATGACAGGTACGGACGGCACTGTGCCGTCGATGGCCCAGAGTATTAGGCGACCTGTGTGGGGGTAACGCGAGGGGTGCCGTCGGGCTCAATGTCTGGCCGCCATCGACCTCGTGGCGGAACCGGGTCCAGCCCGCCCGGCGTGAAGGGATTGCAGCGCAGCAACCGCCAGGACGCCAGGGCGAATCCCTTGGCCGCACCGTGACGCTGCAATGCGCCGAAGGCGTACGTTGAGCAACTCGGGTGATAGCGGCACGTCGGGGGAAGGATGGGGGAAATGGTGTGCCGGTAAATCCAGATGAGGGCGAGCAGTAACGCTCGGATGGGCCACCCGATGAACCACAGCACACGCCGCCACCCGGCACGTGGTCCTGCGGATTCGACGGCCTCCCCCGCCCCGCCCATGGGTGCCGAACTGAGGGGAATCTTGTTCAGGGCGGCGCGGAGATCGGCAGCGAGTTGCCCACTGGATGCCCCCCTTGCCTCGGGTAGAGCTCGGACAACCATCTGGGATCCGAGCGGCAGTTCGTGTAGAAGCGGTGTGGTTATGGCACGTAGTTGGCGTGTAACCCGGTGTCGTTCGACCGAATTCCCTACCGAACGGCCGACGGCGAAGGCGGCACGGCCCGGGGCCACCTGGTCAGTGGTGAGGAGGAGATGGACCACCAGGGCGCCATTGCGCGAACGTCGGCCACGACGGATCGTGTCCTTGATGAGGACGCTTGGGGCTAGACGTTGCTGACGGGGAAGCACCGCTGGGGAAAGTCCCCGAACCGATCAGGCTGAGAGGCGAGCGCGGCCCTTGCCGCGGCGGGCCGAGAGAATGGCGCGGCCGGCGCGGGTGCGCATGCGGGTACGGAAGCCGTGCGTGCGCGCCCGACGACGATTGTTGGGCTGGAACGTGCGCTTCGACATGACAAACTCCCGAACTCGATGTGGATCTTGCTCGCCTCCGAGAGGCGGATCGACGAACAAGCCCCTTGAGGGTACAGACCTGCCCCGTTTCGATCAAATGCGGCCTGACCGATCCTGCGCTGTCCTCCACAGGATAGGCAGCAGCCCCTTGACGTCGTCCACAGGCATGGGGCTAGGGTCACCGAGCACGCTCAGACCGGCCGTGGATAGCGGCTCTCGTTCTATCCACACGTGTGGATAACCTGTGGGATTTGTGTGACGAGTGAGAAGAATGGGAGGTTCTGGTGGAGCAGTCAGCCTCCCTGGCCGATGTGTGGACGCTTGCCTTGGACTCCCTCACCGACGGCACCCTCACCCCACAGCAGCGCGCGTTCATGGCCCTAACCCGACCGCTTGGTCTCGTTGAAGACACCGCCTTGATTGCGGCGCCCAACGAATTCACCAAGGACGTCCTCGAGACCCGCCTTCGGCCCGTCGTCACCGCGGCCTTGTCCGCTCAACTCGGGTACGACGTACGTCTCGCGGTGACTGTTGACCCGGCAATCACTCACGACGAGGACGAAGACGAGGTCGCTGACGCCACCTACCAGGAGCCGGCCACGGCGAATCCTGCGTGGACAGACCCGTCCGCCCCCGCGCAGGGACGCGGCGAAGATGGCCACCTGAACGCGAAGTACACCTTCGACACCTTTGTTATTGGCTCGTCCAACCGGTTTGCCCACGCAGCCGCCGTCGCTGTTGCCGAGCAACCAGCGAAGGCGTACAACCCATTATTCGTCTATGGCGGGTCCGGCCTGGGCAAGACTCATCTCCTACACGCGATTGGTCACTACGCCCGAACCCTCTACAAGGGCACCCGTGTTCGGTATGTGAGTTCCGAGGAATTCACCAACGAATTCATCAACTCAATCCGTGACGACAAGGCCGCCACCTTCCAGCGCCGCTACCGCGACATCGATGTCCTCCTCGTTGACGACATCCAGTTCCTCTCCGGAAAGGTGCAGACGCAGGAGGAGTTCTTCCATACCTTCAACACACTGCACAACGCCAACAAGCAGATCGTGATCACCTCTGATCTGCCCCCAAAACAACTACAGGATTTTGAAGATCGCATGCGTTCGCGCTTCGAGTGGGGTCTGACGACCGACGTGCAGCCGCCCGACCTCGAGACACGCATCGCCATTCTTCGAAAGAAGAGTGCGCAGGAGCGACTCTCTGCACCACCGGAAGTTCTCGAACTCATCGCCTCGAAGGTCAGCAGTAACATCCGTGAACTTGAAGGTGCCCTCATCCGTGTGACCGCGTTCGCCTCCTTGAACCGCTCCCCGGTTGACATCGGGGTAGCCGAACTGGTCTTGAAGGACCTCTTCCCCACGGACACCGGCCCGGAGATCACCGCGGCTCAGATCATGACCACTACCGCCGCCTACTTCGGTGTGACGGTCGACGACCTGTGCGGCTCCTCCCGATCACGGGTGCTCGTCACCGCCCGCCAGATCGCTATGTACCTGTGCCGTGAACTGACCGATCTCTCCCTGCCGAAGATCGGTCAGGCGTTTGGGGGACGCGATCACACCACCGTCATGCACGCCGACCGTAAGATCCGCCAGCTCATCGGCGAGCGCCGCAGCCTGTACAACCAGGTGGCTGATCTCACCGCCCGCATCAAGTCCCAAGCACGGCCCTGACGTCTTCCCCACTTGGGGACGGCCTGTGGATAACCGGCCGACTTCATCCTCTATTCGTTGGTTGGCCGTGGAAAACCACCCTGAGGTGCGTGGACATCCAAAACCTGTCGGGGCGTAGATAACACGCCTATCCCGCCGATCCACAGCCTGTCCACAGCTCCTGTGTGTGTCGGCACGCCGGCTGACGTGGGCATTTCTGAGTCATCCACGTCATCCACCGACGCGATGATGACGACGAACCCTTATTCGTACTCTCCCATCAACACCCTTCACCCCTATCCCTTGTGTATATCGCCTTGTCGCCTTCCTTCTTGGCTACCCACCGCACTAGCCCATGCCGCACTCGGGTGGCAGGATGGCGCGCCTACGGACGCGTCCTGCGCCCCAGACCGGAGGTCACCGTGAAGTTTCGAGTGGAGCGAGACGTGCTTGCCGACTCTGTCGCATGGGCCGCTCGCACGCTACCGAGCCGACCGTCGTTACCGATCCTGGCCGGCCTGCTTTTGGAGGCCGATGGCGAAGGCGTCGTTGTGTCGAGTTTCGACTACGAAACTTCTTCCCGCGTGGTGGTTGCCGCCGACGTCGCCGAGTCCGGCCGTGCACTCGTGCCCGGGCGACTCCTGGCCGATATCACCCGTGCTCTTCCGGCTGCTCCAGTCAACATCGCTCTTGATGGCTCCCGAGTAGCAGTGACCTGCGGCAAGTCCGTCTTTGCGCTACCGACATTCCCGGTAGAGGACTACCCGAGCCTGCCGGTGATGCCCGAGTCCTCAGGGACTATTCCAGGAGCCGAATTCGCCGCGGCGGTAGCCCAGGTGGCCATTGCCGCTGGACGTGACGACACCCTGCCGACCTTGACGGGAATTCGCGTCGAAGTGGAGGGCAGCACGATCACCTTGGCCGCAACGGATCGCTACCGCCTGGCCGTCCGTGAGCTTGCCTGGGATCCAGCGCTTCCCGGCATCGAGTCCCACGCGCTCGTCCCGGCCCGAATCCTTGCCGACACTGCAAAAGCCCTCGCTGGTGTCGATGTGGTTCAACTGTCACTCGCGGTGGGTAGTGAGGGACTCATGGGCTTTGAGGGCGAAGGCCGACGAACAACGACACGCCTCCTCGATGGTGAGTTCCCGAAGTATCGCTCCCTGCTGCCGAACGAAACTCTGTCCTCCGCCACGATTTCGACGGAAGACCTGACCGATTCGGTGAAGCGTGTTGCACTCGTAGCCGAGCGCAACACGCCCGTACGTCTAGAGTTCACGGGTTCGGAGTTGATCTTGCGGGCCGGTGCTGGCGACGACGCCCAGGCGACGGAAAGCCTCGAATGCAGCTTCGAAGGTGAAGCGCTCGAGATTGCCTTCAATCCGCAGTATCTACTCGACGGGCTCAGCGCCCTCGGTTCGGCGACCACGACGATGAATTTCACTCAACCCACGCGGCCGGCTGTCTTGACCGGCGGCGCTGAGGCAGACAGCGACTACCGCTACCTGCTGATGCCGGTACGCCTCGCTGGCTGAGGTGACCGACTCACCGGCCTACGTTCGGCATGTCTCACTCGTAGACATGCGCAACTACAGTGAACTCGAGATCGAACTCGGTCCAGGCACCCACGTCCTCGTTGGGGCAAATGGTCAGGGCAAGACGAATTTGGTGGAGGCGATCGTCTACCTGTCGACGCTCAGTAGCCATCGCGTAGCCTCCGATGTTCCGCTTATCCGTCACGGTGCCGACCGTGCGATTATCCGCGCTGACGTACAGCGTGATGATCGATCACTACTGCTGGAAGTCGAGATAGCTCAAGGAAAAGCCAATCGCGCCCGGATCAATCGCAACCCCGTGGCCCGCACGCGCGAGATCCTCGGCATCGTGCGCAGCGTCGTGTTCGCGCCGGAGGATCTTGCCCTCGTGAAGGGTGACCCCAGCGATCGGCGCCGCTTCCTCGATGACCTTATGGTGCAGCGCCAACCACGGATGGCCGGCGTGCGTGCGGATATCGATCGAGTCCTCAAACAACGCAATACGTTGTTGAAATCAGCAGGGGCGGCTCGTCGCAGTAGTGCCACCGAAGTAGATGCCACCCTCTCTGCCTGGGATGACCAGTTGGCACGACTAGGCGCTGAGATCACCATCACTCGGCGAGATCTCGTAGCGTCTCTGCGTCCCTTGGCGACCCACGTCTACGGCGAATTGATCCCTGGCGGTGACGCCCTCGACCTTGCGTACCGCAGTGCAGTCGCCGATGTGGTGGAGTCCGATCTATCTGGGATCTACGAGGAAATCATGCGGCTTCTCGGTGAGCGCCGGAAAGATGAGCTGGATCGCGGCATCACTCTCGTCGGTCCGCATCGAGATGAGGTCGACATCACTTTGGGACCTGCACCACTGAAGGGCTACGCCTCGCATGGCGAGTCATGGTCGGCCGCGCTTGCGCTGAGACTGGCGTCCTACGACCTACTCACGGCGCAGTCAGCCGCCCCCGTGCTGATCCTTGATGACGTATTCGCTGAACTCGATAGCAGCAGACGCAGCCACCTAGCTGAGCGAGTCGTTGATGCGCCTCAGGTGCTGGTGACTGCGGCCGTCGGTAGTGACGTCCCTTCTGCTCTGTCTGCTCGCTGGTACGACGTACAGGGCGGGTCGGTGATGGCACGTGACTGATGACGACCTTGCCCGGCAACTCTTCGCCCGGACCGGTTCCGGCAAATCATCGGCGAAACGGGGCAGGAGCACTCGGGCGCAGTTCTCGACCGCCGGGAACGATGACCGAGATCCCAAGATGGTCCAGGAGGTGCTCGACCGCTGGATTCGTGACCAGGGGGTGGCCGCAGAGGTGGGGACAGGTTCGGTGCTGGCGCGCTGGGCGGAGATCGTCGGAGCGGAGGTGGCCGAGCGCGTCGTTCCGGAGGGCGTTCACGAAAAGGAGGGGCAGCGCGAACTCTGGTTGCGTGCTGAATCGACGGCCTGGGCGACCCAGGTGCGGTTGCTCAGCCCGCAAATCCTGGGCCGGATTCGTCAACTCCTGGGCACCGGCGTCGTGGATTCGATCGTGGTGCGAGGGCCGGCTCCACCACGTGGAGCCACCGGCCCTCGTCGGGTGCCGGGTCGGGGTCCCCGGGACACCTACGGCTGCTGGCCGACGGCGGCTCAGGGGCTCGCAGCGTCCCGGGAGCGTCGGGCGCTACCTAGATATTGCGGACACCCCCCTTGATCCATTCTCGTCGTCCACAGCGGCGGCGCCGGGCATACATAGCGGCCGTGAACCGTTAGGATGAACTGACGCTGGCCGTATGGCCCGTCGAGCCCGGGGCAAGCCCGGATCCTGCCGAAGAGGAGGCGCCCGAGCCGTGTCATATGACGCTAGTGCGATCACCGTCCTAGAGGGACTTGATGCGGTGCGCAAGCGCCCCGGCATGTACATCGGATCCACCGGTGAGCGTGGCCTACACCACCTGGTCTACGAAGTCGTCGACAACGGCGTTGATGAGGTCATGGCCGGCTACGCCAACCAGATCGTCGTCGTCCTGCGTAGCGATGGCGGGGTCACGGTCGTCGACGACGGCCGCGGCATCCCGGTGGATGAGCATCCGGTCGAGAAGAAGCCCGCTGTCGAGGTCGTCCTGACCGTCCTGCATGCCGGCGGCAAGTTCGGTGGCGGGGGCTATTCGGTTTCCGGTGGCCTCCACGGTGTCGGTGTTTCGGTCGTCAATGCGCTGTCGACCCGACTCGATGTTGAGATCAAGCGAGATGGCTACGTGTGGACCCAGTCGTATGTGCGAGGCGTGCCCACCGCACCACTCGAGCGCGGCGCTAAGACCGACGAGCACGGCACAACCGTCACCTTCTGGGCAGACCCGGACATCTTCGAGACCACCTGGTACGACGCCGAAACACTGGCGCGTCGCTTCCAGGAGATGGCCTTCCTCAACCGAGGCATGTCGATCACACTCATCGACGAGCGCGTCCGCGAGGACGAGGTCGAGGACGATGACGTTGTTTCTCCGCGAGAGTTCTCGTATCAGTACGACGGTGGCATCGCCGATTTCGTTCGTCACCTCAATGCAACCAAGGGTGTCGGCAATCCGTCGGTGATCGAACTCGCCGGCTCAGACGCGGAGAAGTCACTTGAGGCCGAGATCGCCCTGCAGTGGAACTCCGGATTCTCTGAGTCTGTGCATACCTTCGCCAACACGATCAACACGACGGAAGGGGGCACGCACGAGGAAGGCTTCCGCGCGGCACTCACCTCCCTGCTCAACAAGTTCGCCCGCGATTGGGGTGTGCTCAAAGAGAAGGACGCCAATCTCACCGGAGAGGACGTACGCGAGGGCATCACGGCTATCGTCAGCGTGAAACTCGGTGAGCCTCAGTTCGAGGGCCAGACCAAGGGCAAACTCGGCAACACTGAGATGAAGACCTTCGTGCAGAAGGTCGTCAACGACCAACTCGGTGAATGGCTCGAAAAGAACCCCAATGAAGGCAAGGACATTGCCCGCAAGGCCGTCAACGCGGCGACCGCGCGTATCGCCGCTCGTAAGGCTCGTGATCTCGCCCGCAACCGCAAGGGACTTCTCGGTGGTGCCGGCATGCCGGGCAAGCTCATTGACTGTTCGAGCCGCGAGCCCGAGGAGTGCGAGGTCTTCATCGTCGAGGGTGATTCGGCCGGCGGCAGCGCCCGTCAGGGTCGCGATCCTCGCACCCAGGCGATCCTGCCGATCCGCGGCAAGATCCTCAATGTTGAGAAGGCCCGCATCGACAAGGTGTTGCAGAACAACGAGGTCCAGGCACTGGTCTCAGCGCTGGGCACCGGCGTTCACGACGAGTTCGATCTGAACCGGCTGCGGTACCACAAGCTCGTACTCATGGCCGACGCCGATGTTGACGGACAGCACATTCGCACCCTCCTGCTCACCCTGATCTTCCGGTTCATGCCGCATCTCATCACTGAGGGCCACGTCTTCCTGGCGCAGCCGCCACTGTTCAAGTTGAAGTGGCAGCGCGAGGCTGCGGAGTATGCCTACTCAGATCGTGAGCGCGACGCGCTCGTTGAGGCCGGTGTTGCCGCGGGCAAGAAGTTGCCCAAGGAAGAGGGCATCCAGCGCTATAAGGGTCTCGGCGAAATGAACGCCGACGAGTTGTGGGAGACCACCATGGACCCCGAGCGACGCGTGCTCCTTCAGGTCACCTTGGAGGACGCGGCGCTGGCCGACGAGACCTTCAGCGTCCTCATGGGTGAAGACGTCGAATCCCGCCGCAACTTCATCCAACGCAACGCGCGCGACGTGCGCTTCCTCGACATTTGATCCTCGCCAACACCACAACAGGAGTGCAACGTGCCTGACGAGACCACGATCCCCGCCGGTGGCCGGATCGAGCCGGTGGACCTCCAAACGGAGATGCAGCGGTCCTATCTCGACTATTCCATGAGCGTCATCGTCTCCCGCGCCCTGCCCGATGTGCGTGATGGCTTGAAGCCCGTTCACCGCAGGGTGCTCTACGCGATGTACGACGGTGGCTATCGTCCAGACCGCAACTTCTCGAAGTCCGCTCGCGTGGTCGGCGATGTCATGGGCAATTACCACCCGCACGGCGACTCAGCGATTTACGACGCCCTTGTTCGTCTCGCCCAGCCGTGGTCGCTGCGCTACCCCCTCGTCCAGGGCCATGGCAACTTCGGTTCCATGGGCAACGATCCACCGGCCGCCCAGCGCTACACCGAGTGCCGGATGGCTCCCCTCGCCATGCAGATGGTGCGAGACATCGACGAGGAAACCGTCGATTTCGCCCCCAATTACGACGGCAGGACACTCGAGCCAGTCGTGTTGCCGAGCCGCTTCCCCAACCTGCTGGTCAATGGCAGCGCCGGTATCGCGGTGGGTATGGCGACGAACATCCCGCCACACAATCTGCGCGAGGTTGCTGCCGGCGTGCAGTGGATGCTGCAGAACCCCGAGGCCACCCGCGAGGAAGCTCTCGAAGCGCTCTTGGAGCACGTGAGCGGTCCTGACTTCCCGACCGGCGGACTCATTGTCGGCCGCCACGGCGTCGAAGCCGCCCTACGCACGGGCCGCGGCGCCATCACGATGCGTGCGGTCGTCACGGTGGACGAGGACGCCAAGGGTCGGCAGATCCTTGTCATCACCGAGCTGCCCTACCAGGTCAACCCCGACAACCTGCTGCTGCGCATCGCCGAACTGGTGAGTGACGGCAAGATCGGCGGTATCGCCGACGTGCGTGACGACTCTTCCTCACGCACGGGCATGCGCCTCATCATCGAGTTGAAGCGCGACGCCGTTGCGCAGGTGGTGCTGAACAACCTGTACAAGCACACTCAACTCCAGGAAACCTTCGGCGCCAACATGCTCGCACTCGTCGACGGCGTTCCACGAACCTTGTCGATCGAGCAGTTCGTGCGCTCATGGATCACCCATCAGATCGAGGTCATCCAGCGGCGTACTCGATATCGCCTACGCAAGGCCGAGGAACGCGCCCACATCCTACGCGGATATCTAAAGGCTCTTGATGCCCTAGATGAGGTCATCGCACTCATCCGCGCCTCTGCGACCGTGGAGGATGCCCGCGCCGGACTCATGGAACTCCTGGAGATCGACGAAGTCCAGGCGACAGCGATCCTCGACATGCAGTTGCGTCGACTTGCCGCACTCGAGCGGCAAAAGATCATCGACGAGTACGACGAACTCATGACTCGTATCGCCGATTTCAACGACATCCTCTCCTCCGAGGAGCGCCAGCGCTCGATTGTGCGTGAGGAGTTGTCCGAGGTCGTCAACGACTTTGGTGATGAGCGCCGCACCCAGTTCATCCCTTGGGACGGTGATGTCACCAATGAGGACCTGATCGCAGAAGAAGATGTGGTCATCACCATCACCGCGGGTGGCTACGCAAAGCGAACCAAGACCGATCTGTATCGCGAGCAGCGACGAGGCGGTCGCGGGGTGCGCGGAGCAGCACTGCGCCAGGACGATGTCGTCGAACACTTCTTTGTCACGACAACTCATCACTGGATTCTGTTCTTCACGACGAAGGGTCGGGTCTATCGCGCCAAGGCGTACCAACTGCCCGAGTCAGGCCGCGATGCCAAGGGCCAGCACGTGGCCAATCTGCTCGCCTTCCAGCCGGATGAGGAGATCGCGCAGGTCCTCTATCTGCGTGACTACGCACAGGCGCCGTACCTCGTCCTGGCCACTCGCAGCGGCATGGTCAAGAAGACCAAGCTCGAGGAATATGACTCCAATCGCAGCGGTGGAGTGATCGCCATCAATCTCAAGGAAGACGACGAGGTCATTTCGGCGCAGTTGGTGAGTGAGACCGATGACCTTATCTGTGTCTCCCGCAAGGGCATGTCGGTCCGCTTCCATGCCGACGATGCACAACTGCGACCCATGGGGCGCGCAACGAGTGGCGTGATTGGCATGCGCTTCCGTGGCGATGACGCACTTCTGTCGATGGATGTTGTACGCCCAGATTCCTATGTCGTGACGGTGACCGATGGCGGCTATGCCAAGCGCACGCCGGTAGATGACTGGAGTCCCAAGGGGCGCGGCATTCTGGGTGTACGCGCCATGCGATTGGTCGAGGAGCGTGGTGCGCTGGTGGGCGCGGTCGTCTGTGACCTCACCGATCAGATCTTTGCGGTCGCCAATGACGGCGTGGTCATCCGAACTGGCGTGGAGGGGATCCGCTCCTCCGGCCGCGACACGATGGGTGTCCGCCTCATGAACCTTGGTGATGACCGAAGCCTTGTGGCGGTCGCTCGATCGGGTGAGTCCGAGGACGAAGATGATGTCGAAGACGCAGAAGTAGTCGGGGAGTCCTCACCCTCGGAGCCCAGTGACGAGTCGGTCACGATGACCGAAAGCGGTGGGCAAGAGGGCGAATAGCCACTCATCGAGGGTTACTCTGGAGGCCTACCCCGTAGAGGGGTGAATCGGTTCGAGAGGGGACGGCACGTGTCGAGCACCACGGGAGCACCGACGCCGATCGGGCGCACCCTGGAGGAGGCCGGTTCCGTCGGCGCTCGCGATGCCACTCCCGCGGTAGGGATGCCGGTGGTTCCGCCGGCACCAACGCCGGAACCTCCCCGCTATGAGGAGCCGGCCGCCCAACGTGATCCGCGACGAAATGACGCGGGGCCTCGACGCGCGCGGCTCTACCTGTACAAAGTCGATTCCTGGTCCATCGTCAAGGTTGCTTTCATGCTGGCGGTGGCCTTCGCGGTTGTCATCGTGGCGGCGTTCGCCGCAATTTGGTACTTGCTGGACTACGCAGGAGTGTTCGCCACTCTTGCCCGCAACGTCAATGAGGTAGTCGGTTCAGGAACCACCACATTCGATGTCGAGGCCGTTCTCGCCTTCGATCGAGTGATGGGGATCGCCGTGGTCGTCGCGGCAATGGAGATCGCACTGGTGTCCATCCTGGCCGGCATTTTTACGATTCTGTACAACATCACGGTGGGAATCACCGGCGGAATCGAACTGACCTTCACTGATTCTGTGTGACGCGCGTCTGATCAGCGTGAAACTTGGGTTCTATGGCTGAATCGGGACAGTGTCGCGACATTGGCCGCAGGCGGAATCTCACAACCTCCATTACGCTCATGGGATCACCTCGGGCGACATGAATGGGGGACTAATGCCAAAGATCGTTGATCATGACGAGCGGAGGCAGCACATCGTCGATGCCCTGTGGCGGGTGGTGAATCGCGATGGGGCTAGCGA
>JAYNIC010000002.1:0-5466 GCA_038108715.1 Candidatus Nanopelagicales bacterium
TCGGCGATACACCTTCTTCAACGATCCGCGCGCGAACACTGACCCGGAGCCCACGGCGAAATGATCGTGCTCCTCGTATCGGCCGCCGGTGACGTCGTAGGAGAAGATTCGACCACGGGAACGATGGAGGTCGTAGCCGCCGAAAAGGGGGACGACGGCGAGTCCCTGCATGGCGAAGCCAAGATTGCTTCGCAGAAGCGTGGCGAGCCGATTAGCTTTTCCATCGAGCGACAGCGGTATGCCCTCGATCTTCTCGTAGTGCTCGAGTTCGACCTGAAAAAGCCGCACCAGTTCGACCGCGAGACCGGCCGCCCCGGCGATCCCGATCACCGAATGCTCATCGGCTTGGAACACCTTCTCGATGTCTCGTTGGGCGATGAGGTTGCCCATCGTTGCCCGACGATCCCCCGCCATCACGACGCCGTCGCGGTAGGTGAAGGCCACGATCGTGGTGCCGTGCGGGACGCTCGACGACATGTCCGCCACGGCAGGCAAGGCGTAGCTTTGGTGTCCGGCCGCACGAAGGAAGTCCGAGAACGACGATGTCCCCGGAGCGAGGTAGGCCGCCGCGAATCGGCCAGGTGTCGGATCGGGGCTCACTGCCCGCCCTTCTGGACGAAGGACTTCACGAACTCCTCGGCGTTCTCCTCGAGGACCTCGTCGATCTCATCGAGGATCGCGTCAACGTCTGCGTCGAGGTCGGCCGGTTCCCGCGCCGGGAGCTCGACCTCCTCGACCTCGTCGGTCCGAGGTCGCTCGACCCTTCGCTGTTCACCCTGCGTGCTCATGCCCTCACCCTAATCTGCCCCGTGCCTCCGTGCGCGTTGCTCGCCCAAGCCACTCCCCTAGGCGTGGCGCAGTGCCTCGAGCAGGTCCTCCGCCGTGACCGCTCCCTCCAGCAGGTGGCCTACATGCTCACGGGTGCCCCGCGATGGCTCGAGGGTCGGAATGCGCTGGAGGGCGTCCTGTCCATCCACGTCGAAGATCACTGAATCCCACGAGGCGGCTGCCACCGCATCGCCATAGCGACGTAGGCACTCCCCTCGGAAGTAGGCGCGGGTGTCCTCCGGGGCATACTCACGCGCACGACGCACTTCGTCGTCGGTCGTGATCCGCTGCAGCCGACCAGCGGCCTCGAGTCTCAAGGCGAGCCCCCGATCGGGCCTGATATCGGCGTACTGCAGATCGATGAGTTCCAGTCGAGGGGACGACCAATCCAGCCCGTCGCGGCGGCGATAGCCCTCCATGAGCGCGTGCTTGGCCACCCAATCAATCCGGTCCGCGGCCAAGCGGGGGTCCTCGCCGAGGTCATCCAACAGACACGACCATCGGTCAAGGATGTCCCGGGTGAGCGGGTCGTCCCCGTACGAGCGTCCGACGAGCCGCTCACAGGCCGCGAGATAGCGGCGTTGCAGGTCGATGGCCGACATTCGCCGCCCATCCCGCAATGTGACGTGGTGACTCAGCGAGGGATCGTGGCTGACGAGGTGCATTTCACGCACCGGATCGACCAAACTCAAGTCCTCTCCTAGCGCGTCCTCCTCGATCACCGCCAGTACGAGTGCAGTTGTCCCCAGCTTCACGTAGGTGGCGGCCTCGCACATGTTGGCGTCGCCGACGATGACGTGCAGGCGCCGGTGCCGCTCCGGGTCGGCATGCGGCTCGTCCCGGGTGTTGATGATCGGCCGCTTCAATGTCGTCTCAAGTCCAACCTCGACCTCGAAGAAGTCGGCCCGCTGCGAGATCTGGAAACCTGACGCGCGTCCGTCCTGGCCGATTCCCACTCGCCCTGCCCCAGTGAAGATCTGCCGCGTAACGAAGAATGTGGTGAGGTCACGCACGATGTTCGGGAACGGTGTCGCTCGTCTCATGAGGTAGTTTTCATGGCACCCGTAGGACGCGCCCTTGTTGTCGGTGTTGTTCTTGTACAGCTGGATCGTGAAGGGTCCCGTGCGAGAAGCCTCGAGCGCGGCTTCCGCCATGATTTCCATGCCTGCCCGATCCCAGAGCACCGCATCGCGGGGGTTGGTCACCTCCGGGCTGCTGTACTCCGGGTGAGCGTGATCGACGTAGAGCCGGGCACCGTTCGTGAGAATGAGGTTGGCGAGGCCGATCTCCTCATCCGTGAGCTGAGAGGGATCCGCCTCGGCCCGCGACATGTCATAACCGCGTGCATCCCGCAGCGGATGCTCTTCGTCGAAATCCCAGCGCAGCGATGATCGTCGGTCCCCCACCGCGGGCCCGGTGTACGCCGTCACCACCTGGGACGACGTCATCATCGAATTGACATGCGGATGGCCGGGGACGGAGATGCCGTATTCGGTCTCGATCCCCATGATGCGGCGCGCGCTCACGCCGCAATCTCCGAGAAGGTCACAGGTACTGACCGGTGTTGGCCACCGTGTCGATGACCCGACCCGCCTCAGTGCCCTGCTTGCCTTGCACGAGGGTGCGGATGAAGACGATGCGCTCGCCCTTCTTGCCCGAGATGCGTGCCCAGTCATCGGGATTCGTGGTGTTGGGCAGATCCTCATTCTCCCGGAACTCGTCGACGCAGGCACTGAGCAGGTGCTGCACGCGGATGCCCTTCTGCCCGGTTTCCAGAAATTCCTTGATCGCGCTCTTCTTCGCTCGAGCGACGACGTTCTCCAACATGGCCCCGGAATTGAAGTCCTTGAAGTACAGGACTTCCTTGTCCCCATTGGCGTAGGTGACCTCCAGGAAGCGGTTGTCATCGTCCTCGGAGTACATCCGCTCGATTGCGCGCTGAATCATTCCGGCGCAGGTTGCTTCGGCGTTGCCGTCGTGCTCGCTCAGATCATCCGGATGCAGCGGAAGGTCGGGGGTCAGGTACTTGCTGAGGATGTCCCGGGCCGCCTCCGCGTCAGGTCGCTCAATCTTGATCTTCACATCAAGACGACCCGGTCGCAGGATGGCAGGGTCGATCATGTCCTCTCGGTTGGAGGCACCGATCACAATCACGTTCTCGAGGCTCTCCACACCGTCGATTTCGCTGAGCAACTGCGGCACGATGGTGTTCTCGACATCGCTGGAGACCCCCGATCCGCGCGTGCGGAACAGTGAATCCATCTCATCGAAGAAGACGATGACCGGCATACCTTCCGAGGCCTTCTCGCGCGCACGCTGGAAGACCAGGCGAATGTGGCGCTCAGTCTCACCGACGTACTTGTTGAGCAGTTCCGGTCCCTTGATGTTGAGGAAGTAGGAGCGTCCCTCCTCGATTCCGGTTCGCTCGGCCACCTTGGCGGCCAAGGAGTGCGCAACCGCCTTGGCGATGAGCGTCTTGCCGCAGCCGGGCGGTCCATAGAGAAGGATGCCCTTGGGGGCTGCGAGGTGATGTTCGAGGTACAGGTCCGGGTGCAGAAACGGCAGTTCGACCGCGTCCTTGATCTGATCAATCTGTCCGCTGAGCCCACCAATGTCTGCGTAGTCGATGTCCGGAACCTCTTCCAGAACCAACTCCTCAACTTCGGATTTGGGAATGACCTCGTAGACGTAGTTGCTGCGCGACTCCAGCAGGAGGGAGTCACCCGCCCGCAGCGTGCGGTGGCGCAGCGGTTCCGCAAGGGCCACGACACGCTCCTCATCGGCGCGGCCGATCACCAAGGCGCGATCACCGCCCTCGAGAAGTTCCTTGAACATGACGAGTTCGCCGAGACGTTCGAATTCGCGGACACCGACGACGTTCATTGCCTCGTTGAGCATGAGTTCCTGTCCGGGCACAAGCGCCTCGCGGTCGACTTCCGGGCTGGCGACCAGCCGCATCTTGCGCCCGGAAACGGCAACGTCGAGTGCGCCGTCCTCACCGCGGGCCAGGAAGACGCCGTAGGTGCCCGGTGGGTCGGCCAGCCGGTCCACCTCGGCCTTGAGAGTGACGATCTGCTCGCGCGCCTCGCGCAGCGTGGCGACGAGGCGGCCGTTGTGGGCTTGCGCTGCGGCAAGTTCGGCCTCAATTACGCGCAACCGCTCATCCGGGGTGCCCCGCTCATAGGTGGACATGCCTCGCCTCCCTGTCGCTCCGCCCTTCGACCATACCTTCGGATGGGTCAGAGTGCGCGAGTCACGTCGAGGTGTCGCCCTCCGGTGTTGGGTAGGCACCCTTGGCGGGCCGCCGTCTACGAAGCGGCGGTGTCGCACCATCAGCGAGACGGCGACTGATGAGCAGGAAGCCAGTGTGGGCGATCATGCGGTGATCCGGGCGCACCGCCAGTCCCTCCAGATGCCAGGTGCGAACCATGGACTCCTCGGCCCGAGGCTCGGTCCAGGCCTGGGCGGTCCGCAGTGCCTCCGCGGTCTGCGACAACTGAGTCGTCGTCGCGACGTAGCACACGAGTGTGCCGCCCGGCCGCACGGCTGCTTGGGCGGACTCGAGGTGATTCCAGGGGTCGAGCATGTCCAGCACGAGCGCGTCAAAGGGGCCATCGGCCGCCCAGGCGCGGTCGGAGACGTTGCCGACGATCAGGTGCCAGTTGGCTGGTGAACCGCCGAACCACCGCTCCACATTCGCACGAGCGACCTCGGCGAAATCCGGCCGCAATTCGCAGGACACCACAAGTCCGTCGCGACCCACCGCAGACAGCAGGGAACAGGTGAGGGCCCCTGAGCCGGCACCTGCCTCCAGCACGCGCCCACCCGGGCGGACGCCGGTGGCCATGACGATCCGCGCCGCATCCTTGGGATAGATCACCGCAGCCCCACGAGGCATGGCGAGCACGAAGTCCTCCAGGTGGGACCGCAGGACCACATACGTCGTTCCACCCGAGGACGTGATCACACACCCCTCAGACTGGCCGAGGAGATCGTCGTGTGCGATGCCGCCGCGATGGGTGTGGAAGGTACGTCCCGGCTCCAGGGTCAGGGTGTGGTGCCGACCCTTGGGATCGGTCAATTGCACGATGTCACCCGGTGCGAGCAGCGCGCGCTCCGCCCGTGTCATGTCCACCTCGGCAGGCTAGCGCTCGGCGTCGGCGAGCCACCGCGCCAGGTCGGCCGGGGTGACTCCCTCGAGGCTGTCGCGGACGATGAGCCGGGGTCCTGGCTCGATAGCCACCATATGGGGCACCGCCACCACGAGCGCACCGCTCGCGCGACCGGCGGCGACCCCCGTGGGTGAGTCCTCAATCACGACACACCGTGCGATGTCGACCCCCAGTCGATCGGCGGCCGTGAGGTACGGCTCGGGGTGGGGCTTGCCGTCCGTGACCTCATCACCGGCCACGCTCACGTCGAACCCACGGCCGCCGGTTTCTTGGGCCACCACATCGGACACAGTGTGGATGAGTTGCCGATACGTCGCCGACACCAGTCCCGTGGCAATGCCCTGGTCCTGGCAGGCACGCAGCAGCTCGGCGGCGCCAGGGCGCCATTCCAGTGGCTGTTCGTCAATAAGTTCCGCCAACGCTGCCAAAAACAAATAACCTAAGACTGACTCTCTGCGTTCAGTCG
>JAYNIC010000002.1:5476-15109 GCA_038108715.1 Candidatus Nanopelagicales bacterium
CGCGGTGCGGTCCGACCGGGTCTTGTCGACCATGTAGGAGGCCACCCGATCGAGGGGACCGCCCAGGCAGTGATGCTGGTCGGCCGGTGTCCAGTCGCCTTCCAGCACCGCCATAACGCGACACTCGGCGATCCACCACAGACCCTCGGAATCGATCAACGTGCCGTCGAGGTCGAACAGGACCGCCTGGAGTCCGGAGAGTTCGTCGAGCATAGTTCGGGCAGGCTAGCGCCACGACCACTATCGGCGGTGTCCTGGCATAGGCTGAGCCGTGTCGGGAGTGACCGACCGGGCCCGCGAAGGGGGTGCGCATGATCGAGTTCGAGGCTCTGCCCGAACTCGTCGATCCGGTGCTTGTGGCCGCCTTTGAGGGGTGGAACGATGCCGGCGACGCCGCCAGCGACGCGGTGGACCACCTGCGTGAAGTGTGGGGCGCCCAACTAGTCGCGGAGATCGATCCGGAGGACTTCTACGACTATCAGGTCAACCGACCGCACATCTCGTTCGACGACGAGGGCATTCGACAGATGAACTGGCCCACCACCAGGATCTATATCGCCCGACCTCCACTCGCCCTGCGCGACGTCGTTCTTGTGCACGGGATTGAACCAAACATGCGCTGGCGTCAATTCACCGAGGAACTCCTGCGCTACAGCACTGAATTGGGTGTCACCCTCACCGTGACGCTCGGTGCACTCCTGTCGGACAGCCCGCACACGCGACCGGTTCCCGTCACCGGCACGTCGACCGACCCA
Source organism: Candidatus Nanopelagicales bacterium (assembly GCA_038108715.1). Classification (GTDB taxonomy): domain Bacteria; phylum Actinomycetota; class Actinomycetes; order S36-B12; family S36-B12; genus Mxb001. The sequence continues at coordinate 6,232 of JAYNIC010000002.1, forward strand.
GGCACCGCGCGCGAACTCGGCGTGGAGCCATCTCATTACGAAGGGCCCACCGGAATCGTCGGCGTCCTCCAGGAAGCCTGCTCGCGGCGGGGAATTCCGTCAGTCTCGCTCTGGGCCGCCGTCCCCCACTACGTCGCCCAGGCCCCCTCACCCAAAGCCACGCTCGCGCTCGTCCGTCGCGTCGAGGACCTCCTCGACGTGCCGGTTCCACTCGGTGACCTCGTCGAGGACGCACGTGCCTGGGAAATTGGCGTTGACGAGTTGGCCGCCGAAGATGAGGAAGTCGCGGACTACGTGCGCTCCCTCGAGGAGGCACGGGACACCACTGACCTCCCCGAGGCGAGCGGAGAGGCCATCGCTCGAGAATTCGAGCGCTACCTTCGTCGACGGGGTGTCGACGGCGCCTAGACCGACCCCGTCCGCACCACTGGTCAGTCGCGGGCGGTGGCGTGCATCGCCTGGTAGGCCCGGATGAGCGCGTCCGTCGACGAATCACGGTCCAGGGGCCGATCGGCGTCCTGCAGATCCGGCAGGATCGAGTTGGCCATTGCCTTACCGAGCTCGACGCCCCACTGATCGAAACTGTCGATACCCCAGATCGCGCCCTGCACGAACACGCTGTGCTCGTACAGCGCGACGAGGGCACCGAGAGCGTGCGGGTCCAATCGTGCAGCGAGGATGAACGTGGACGGTCGGTTGCCCGGCATGACCTTGTGCGGCACCAGGTCCTCGGGCACACCCTCGGCCCGGACCTCTTCCGCACTACGACCGAAGGCAAGAACGGCCGCCTGAGCGAGCGCGTTGGCCGCGAGCATGTCCTGCATGTCGAAGACCGGCTCGAGTGCCTGGGCGAAAAGAACGAAATCGCAGGAAACGATCTCGGTGCCCTGGTGCAGCAGTTGATAGAAGGAGTGCTGGCCGTTCGTGCCCGGTTCACCCCAGTAGATCGCCCCGGTGTTGTAGTCCACGCGCGCACCGTCGAGTCGGACGGATTTGCCGTTGCTCTCCATCGTCAGCTGCTGCAAATAGGCCGGGAAGCGGGAGAGAAACTGCGCGTAGGGCAACACCGCATTGGTCGGGATGTCGAGGAAGTCCCGGTTCCACACCGCGGTCAGGCCCATGCGCAGCGGGATATTGACCGACGGATCGGCGTTCCTGAAGTGTTCATCCATGGCGTGGAAGCCGGCCAGCAGGTCGGCGAAGTGATCCGGCCCGATCGCTACCATCGTGCTCAGACCGATGGCCGAATCCATGGAGTAGCGGCCGCCGACCCAGTCCCAGAAGCCGAACATGTTCGCGGTGTCGATGCCGAATGCCGCGACTCGCTCGGCATTCGTCGAGACGGCCACGAAGTGTCGTTCGACCGCGTCATCGCCGAGCGCCGAGACGATCCACTCACGGGCGGCCTTCGCGTTGGTGAGTGTTTCCTGCGTGCCAAAGGTCTTGGACGCCACGATGAAGAGGGTTTCGGCCGGCTCAAGATCCCGGATGGCCTCGCTGATATCGGTGGGATCGACGTTGGACACAAATCGGAAAGTCATGGAGCGATCCGAGTAGTACTGCAGCGCGAGGTAGGCCATGGCAGGCCCGAGGTCGGATCCGCCGATTCCTATGTTGATGACGTTACGAATGCGCTTCCCGGTAGCTCCTTGCCATTGACCGCTGCGCACCCGGGTGGCGAAGTCCGCCATGCGCGCGAGCACCTCATGTACCTCGCCCGCAACGTCAACGCCGTCGACGGTCAGTTCGCTGCCCGGCGGCAGGCGCAGTGCCGTGTGCAGGACGGAGCGGTCCTCGGTGACGTTGATGTGCTTGCCTGCGAACATCGCGTCCCGCCGCTCCAAGACACCACGCTCCGCTGCAAGTCCGAAGAGTGACTCCATCACCTCATGCGTGACTCGCTGCTTGCTGAAGTCGACACGCAAGCCTGCGGCCTCCAAAGTCCAGGCCGGACCACGATTCGGCTCGGCGGCGAACAGATCCCGCAGTTCGCGCTCCCGTAGCGACGCCGCCAGGCCCTCAAGTTGGCTCCAGGCCGAGCAGTCACGCGGATTTGTGGATTCCGAGGCAGCCATTGGGACAGCCTTGCACTACCGTGGCTCCCGCGTACAGCAGACCCACAAAGCGGAAAATGATCGCGAGAACGCCGTTCTCCCTTGAGGCGGTAGGAGAGGAATGAGGTCGAAGATGGCGACGTCGAAGCCGATGCAATTGGGAATGGTTGGACTCGGACGGATGGGCGCCAATATCGTCCGCCGCATCATGCGCGATGGACATTCCGCCGTTGTGTACGACCGCGATCCCGCCGCGGTGGCTGCGCTGGTCAAGGAGGGCGCGGTCGGCGCCGACTCCCCCGCCGATTTGGTGGCGAAGATGGACGCCCCCCGCAATGTGTGGATCATGGTGCCCGCAGGCAAGATCACCGAGGATGTCGTCAATGAACTGGGCGGCCTGCTGGAGTCAGGCGATGCCATCATCGATGGGGGCAACTCCTACTACCGCGATGACATCCGGCGCTCGGCGGAGATGAAGCCCAAGGGAGTTCACTACATCGATTGCGGGACCTCCGGCGGTGTGTGGGGTCTTGATCGTGGATATTCACTGATGATCGGGGGCGACGATGAGTCGGTGAATCGTCTCGACCCCATCTGGAATTCCGTGGCCCCCGGTGTCGAAGGAGCCCCGCGCACCGGTGACCGGACCGGTGAACTACTGCCGGGTGAGGCTGGCTGGCTCCATTGTGGTCCCAGCGGTGCCGGGCACTTCGTCAAGATGGTGCACAACGGCATCGAGTACGGAATCATGGCGGCGTACGCGGAGGGCTTGAACATCCTCAAGCACGCCGACACGGGCCTGAAGCAGCGCACGGCCGATGCCGAGACGGCGCCTTTGGAGCATCCGGAGTTCTACCAGTACTCACTCGATCTACCGGCAGTCGCCGAGGTGTGGCGTCGCGGTAGCGTCATCGGTTCCTGGCTCCTGGACCTCACGGCCTTGGCCTTGGCTAACTCCCCCAACCTCGATGGCTTTACCGGGCGGGTCTCTGATTCCGGGGAGGGTCGCTGGACCTCCATCGCCGCTATTGAGGAGGGCGTCCCCGCCCCCGTGCTTACCGAAGCGTTGTATTCACGGTTCGACAGCCAGGGCATGGCCGACTTCGCCTACAAGGTGATGTCCGCCCAACGCAAGGAGTTCGGCGGGCACGACGAGAAGACGTCCTAGTCCAGCAGCCGCACACCGAGAAGAGCATCGACGGCCTCCGCCACCTGACGGGGGCCGTCTGCATAGGCCCCGCCGCGCTCCAGGGCCTCATCGGCCCAGCGATCGAGGATGGCCAGGGCCCTGGGGGTGTCGAGATCGTCCGCCAGCGCCGTCCGCACCGCCTCGATGACGGGCTCCGGCGCGGGACCGGAGCCAAGCCGGGCGGCTCGGGACCAGCGACCCTGTCGGGCGATAGCCGCGTCGAGACCCTCCGCGGTCCACTCCCAGTCTCCCCGGTAGTGGTGCGCAGCCACCGCCAGGCGGACCGCTGACGGCGAAACCCCCTGCTGCCGTAGTCGATGAACGAACACCAGGTTGCCCAGCGACTTGCTCATCTTGTGACCTTCGAGCCCGACAAGACCGGCATGCACGTAGTGGCGTGCGAAGGGCCACTGCCCGGTCAAGACCTCCGCATGGGACGCGCCCATCTCGTGGTGCGGGAAGAGCAGGTCGCGACCACCACCTTGGACGTCGAAGGACATGCCGAGGTGATCGAGCGCGATCGCCACACACTCGATGTGCCATCCAGGGCGACCGTGGCCGAGCGGGGTGTCCCACGCAGGCTCCTCTGGACGTGCCGCGCGCCACAGCAGGGGATCGAGCGGATGCCGTTTGCCCGGACGCAGGGGATCACCGCCACATTCACCGAACAGTTCGCGCATCTGATCCTGCGTCGCATGACTGACCTCACCGAAGAGATCGTCAGATGCCACGTCGAAGTAGAGGTCACCCTCGACGTCGTACACGGCTCCTCGGTCGGATAGACCCTGGATGCACCGAACAACAGACGGAATCGATTCCACAGCGCCGATGTAGTCCTGTGGTGGGACCACGCCAAGAGCTTCCATATCCTCGCGGAAGAGCTGCGTCTCTCGCCGAGCGATCTCGCGCCAATCATCTCCGGTCTGCACCGCACGCTCGAGTAAGGGATCGTCAATGTCGGTGACGTTCTGGACGTAGTGCACGTCATGGCCACGGTCCCGCCAATAGCGGCCGACGAGATCGAACGTCAGGTATGTGGCTGCGTGGCCCATGTGAGTAGCGTCGTACGGCGTGATGCCGCAGACGTACATCCGAGCGGTGCGTCCCGGTGTTGTGGCACGCACTTCCCGGCTCGCGGCGTCGTACAGCCGCAGGTCTGGTCCGTGCCCGGGGATCTGCGGGATAATAGGTGCCCGCCACGCTTCCACGACCAGAGCCTAGTCGTCGTCACTACATGGCCGGCCAGGGCAAGGCCGGCCATGCCCCGGACGGCAGCGGGAAGCGCTCTTCGAGCAGCAGGTGGTTCAGGCGTTCAGCCACTGCCGCGACCTCCGGCGCAGTGAGGTGAGCCCGCAGTTGATCCTCAACCTCGTCGAGGTCGGCACACAGGCGAGTGAGATCGTGAAGTTCTGGCGATGTCAGGTCCTGGCCCGCCCAGCCCCACAGGACCGTTCGCAACTTGTCGTCAACGTGAAAGGTCAGCCCGTGATCAATCGCCGCTACCTCTCCCGTGCTCGCGACGAGAACATGACCTCCCTTGCGATCGGCATTGTTGGCGAGAGCGTCCAGGAGCGCCATGCGCCGAAGATCGGGCAGATTGTCATGCGCCAGACACACCACGTCACCGTCTAGGCCCTCGCCCTGGGCGACGGCGAACCAGCCGTCAGCAAGATCTTCCTCAGGTACGACAACGACTGCCTCTCGCTCGGGGTCGGTCTCGACCCAGAGTTGGCAACTTCCCGGCCCAAAGGGGCCTTCGGTGCGCCACACCGTGGTGGGTACCAAGTGCCAGCCGAGAGCCTGGTCTAGGACGGACATGGCCACCTCTCGGTGTCCCAGCGAACCCTGCGGGAAGTCCCAGAGTGGACGTTCGCCACGACGCGGCTTGTAGACCGCGTGCACTGACGCCCCGTCGAGGTCACATCGGACCTTCAGCGTGGCATTGCTCGATCCGGCCAGGTGTCCCTCGACAGTGATGTCACCGACCGTGAGCACGGCCTCGGTCGACGAACTCAAGCGCGCCGCCGATAGCCGTTGGCACGGGGACAGATGTGACCTCCGGTATCAAGTGGCTGCATGCAGAACGGGCAGGGGGGTCGGCCGGCGGCGACCAGGGCTCGCGCCCGCCGGCTGAAGGCGGCCGCCTCCCCTGGACTGACCAATACGCGCAGGGTGTCCGGAGCATCGCTGTCGACATCGTCATCCCCGACGTCTGCAGGCTCCTCACCGAGAGCGTGGGCTTCCACGACCACGGCTTCCTGGGCCGGATCCCAGGCCAGCGCGAGGGACCCCACGCGGAACTCTTCTTCCAGAGGGACAGAGAGGGGGTCGTTGTCATCCGGTGCAAGATCATCGCCGTCCCGCCCGATCTCGCTGAGGAGATCATCGAGGCGTTCGGCAAGCAATGCCACCTGAGCCTTCTCCAGAGCCACGCTGGCGATCCGGGACCCTTCGACGGCCTGGAGGTAGAACGTACGCTCACCAGGCATGCCGACCGTTCCGGCGATGAAGCGGTCCGGCCATTCGAAATCGAAAACACGGCGAGGCACGACTCCACCGTACCTAGCGCTGCCCCGAGCCGCCGCCCACGGCAGCCGCCGAGGTGCGTCGTCGACGCGCGATCGCGAGGTCACTGAGATCAGAGGCCATGTCGTTCATGCGCAGGACGCTGGATCCGTCCTTGGTGTAGCGAACGACGGACACCGAAGCCGGGTCCACGACGATGCGCTGAAACGTGTCGAGATGCATGCCGAGTGCATCGCACAGGATGGACTTGATGACATCGCCATGGCTCACAACGACGTAAAGGCCTCGCGGCCCCACTCGTTCGTTCCACTCGTGAATGGCGGCCACGGCCCGCTGCTGCATGTGCAGCATGGATTCACCGTCTGGGAAGGTCACCGCGCTTGGTCGTGCCTGGACGGTCTTCCACAGAGGTTCGCGCGCGAGGTCTTTGAGCGCGCGCCCCGTCCACTCCCCATACGCGCACTCACCTACGCGATCGTCCAGGGTGACGGTGGGCGGGCGGCGCTGGGCGGCGGCGATGGCGGCAGCGGTCTCCTGGGTGCGCTCGAGGGGACTCGCGACGATGGCCGACAGCGCAAGCGGCGCCAAGCGCTGGCCCACCACCTCTGCCTGGTCGGTGCCCACGTCATCGAGGTGAACATCCGCGGTCCACCCAGCCAACACTCCGGTGGCATTCGCTGTCGTGCGGCCATGGCGCACGAGCACGACGACGCTCATGTCATGCAGACTAGCCTTACCTTCGCCTCATCGCCGAAGGTGCGCTCGCGTCCTGGAAATCGCCAAGATCGGGTACGCCGCGTAAATCCTCGCGAAGGTGTGTGCCCTAGGTGGCGCTGATGGTCCCCGTGGCGAGAAGCACAACAATCAGCGCGGCGAGTCCGAGGCGGTAGTAGACGAACGGCCGGAACGAGTTGGTTTGCAGGTAGCGGATCAACCAGGCGATGACGAGATACCCGATCACGAAGGCAATTAGCGTCGCCACGATCGTCTGGCCCCAGTCCACGTTGGTGTCACTACCGATCTTCGTTGCCTCGTAGAACCCCGAGGCCAGGACCGCTGGAATGGCGAGGAGGAAGGCGTACCGCGTCGCCGCCTCGCGGGTGTAGCCGAGGGCCAACCCCATCGAGATGGTGGCACCGGAGCGAGAGACACCCGGGATGAGGGCCGCTGCCTGGGCGATCCCGAACAGCCCGGCATCGCGGGCCTTCAGCGCATCGATGGGCTTGATCCGACTGCCGAGCGCGTCAGCGACACCGAGAATGATGCCGAAGACGGCCAACATCGTCGCGGTGATCCATAGATTGCGGGCGACGGTTTCGATCTGATCCTGGAAGACCAAGCCAAGGACGGCGATCGGAATCGTGCCCAAGATGACGTACCAGCCCATCCGGGCATCGATTTCCGAACGACGCTCACGATGGACCAGGCTCGAACTCCACACCCGAATAATCCGGGCGATGTCGTGCCGGAAGTAGATGATCACGGCGGTCTCGGTGCCGATCTGGCTCACTGCAGTGAACGCCGCTCCGGGGTCGCCCCACCCGAAAAGTCGGGAGACAACCAGCAGGTGAGCGCTTGAGGAGATCGGCAGGAACTCGGTTAGTCCTTGGATGACGCCAAGAACGATCGCCTCGAACCAGGTCACCGGGGTCCGACCGGGAAGCCGGCCTCCGCCATGAGTTCGGGCATCGCCCGAACGGTCGCGAGTCGATCCTCCAGCGAACCTGCATAGACCGCGACGGTCAGGGTCGTCACGCCAGCCGCCGCATAGTCACGAAGGCGCGTAACGATGCGGTCAGGGGTGCCGATGAGGGCCGTACGCTCGATGAACTCGCGAGGAATAGCCGCTGCGGCGCCGACGTAATCACGCGCAAGGTAGAGATCTTGGACCTGGGCGGCCTCCTCGCCGTAGCCCATGCGGGTCGCCAGCGCGTTGTAGAAGTTCTTCTCCCGCGATCCCATGCCGCCGACGTACAGGGCGCTATACGCCCGGACCGGCTCGGCGCATGCGTCAAGGTCCTCGCCCATGACCACGGGCACCGTGGGCACGATGTCAAAACCGTCCATCGTCTTGCCCGCGCGTTCGCGCCCCGTGCGAATGTGACCCAAGAGCTCATCGGCGTACTCGGGCGAATAGAAGACGGCAAGCCACCCATCGGCGATCTCGCCGGCAAGTTCGAGATTGCGGGGACCCACGGCGGCGAGATAGATCGGCAGGTGTTCGCGCACGGGGTGCACCGTCAGCGTGAGGGCCTTGCCCGGACCATCAGGCAGCGGCAACGTGAAGAATTCGCCATCGAAATTCAAACGCTCCCGGCGAAGGGCACGCCGTACGATCTCGATGTATTCCCGCGTGCGGGTGAGCGGCTTGTCGAAGCGCACCCCGTGCCAGCCCTCGGATACCTGGGGTCCCGAGACCCCCAGCCCGAGTCGGAAGCGTCCGCCCGAAAGCGTGTCGAGGGTCGCGGCCGTCATGGCGGTGTTTGCCGGAGTGCGGCCCGGAATCTGGAAGACGGCCGATCCAACGTCGATCCGCTGTGTCTGTGCGGCCACCCACGCCAAGACTGTCGCGGCATCTGATCCGTAGGCCTCAGCCGCCCAGACCACCGAGTAGCCGAGGTCGTCCGCGGCGCGGGCAAGCGCGAGATTGTCCGCGTCATTACCCATGCCCCAATAGCCAAGATTCAGTCCAAGCCGCATGGCCTCTCCTTCCGGGCGTGTCCTGCGAGGGTATCTGGCCCGTGTGGTCACTAGGTTGAGGGAGTGCAGCGACGCAGTCTTGGCAGGTCCGGCCTTGACGTCGGCTGGCTCGGATTGGACCCCAGCTCGCTCGCACGGCAGCACGACGATGTGACCCTGGCGATCGGGGAATTGCTCGACGCGGGGGGAAACCTGATCCAGATTTCGGGGACCGACGTCGCGGGGGTCGAACCCTCCTTGCGTGACCTCCTACGAGACCCCGGCCTTCGTCGGGACGTGTGCCTCAATGTTCGGTCCGCGCAGACCACACGCGGGGATCTGCTCAGGCACCTCGACGACATCTTGGACCACGTGGGGATCGACAGCCTGGATTTGTGGACCCTGACCGGCTGGGCCGAGAGCTGGGATG
>JAYNIC010000002.1:15119-23140 GCA_038108715.1 Candidatus Nanopelagicales bacterium
CGGCTCCGTAGCCGAGGCGTTCGGCCAGCACGGCGGCCGCCTCCGTCGCTGTCGCCAGCGGACGTGCTCACTACGTGTGCCTCGCGCTGCCATCTGCCTGGCAGAACGTGGCGGTCGCCGGTGCGGTGCGCTGTAAACCGCCGGGAGCCGACGTCGCCGCTCTCGCAGCCACCTATTCGCTCATGGAACGGTGCGCGGAAAGCGATTTTCTCCCGGCGGCGCATGCGCTGGGTGCGGGCTTCATCGCTGGCGCGCCCTTGGCCTACGGCGTTCTCACGGGTAAATACCGACATGGCACTCCCCCAGACTCCCGGGGTGCCACCGAGACGCACGGGGCGGAGATTCGACATCTCCTGGATGGTTCTCGCCGCCACGTGATGGCTGGGGTTGCCGCGGCCGCGGACGGGCTATCCACGTCACCGGCAAACGTCGCGCTCGCCTGGGTTCGCGACGCTCCCGGCGTGAGTGCGGTAGTACCGAGCGTCCGAACCATCCACCAATGGCGCGGGTTGCTCGGAAGCGATGGTGTGCTGCTTCCCCGCGAGATACGGTCGGCTCTGGACGACGTGTCGGCCATGTAGGCGTGCAGGAGGGAGTGTGATGGCCCCGACGTACGAGTACCGGCAGTTCTCACTCCCCCGAGGCACAACTCGCGATACCGCGCGTTCGGTGCTCACCGAGTACGCCGAATACGGACACTGGGAGTTGGCGAAATCCCGTATCTACCCCGACGGGCGGCGTCAGGTTTGGCTTCGGCGCAAGGTCATGCGCGTCGCTCGCACGGCCTGACTCAGGCGTTGTCGAGGAACCTCGCGAGCACTCGTACACCGAACGTCACCGCGTCGATGGGGACGCGCTCATCGACGCCATGGAAGAGCGAGGCGAAATCCAAGTCCGGCGGCAACTGCAAGGGCGAGAATCCATAGCCGCGGATGCCGAGCCGGGAGAAGGCTTTCGCATCTGTGCCCGCCGACAGGATGTACGGCGCCACTAGGGCTCCGGGATCCTCCGCCACCAGCGCCTGCGTCATCGCCTCGACGAGGGGAACGTCGTACGGCGCTTCGATGGCCACGTCATGTGACTCGAATTCACGTCGTACCCGAGGGCCGATCAGTCGATCCACCTCAGCGAAGAACTCGTCCTCCGCCCCCGGGACGAACCGACCATCGACACCGGCTGTTGCCTCACCGGGGATCACGTTGACCTTGTATCCGGCATCCAGCATCGTCGGGTTGGTGATGTGACGCGTGCCCGCTCCGATGAGCCGCGCGAGGGGACCGAGTTGATTGCGCAACGCCACGGTGTCCGACAGGTCGATGTCGATGCCATACGCCTCGGAGATGGCGGCCACCATCCGCTCAGCCGTCGGGCTCAAGCACACCGGCCAGTCGTGCCGAGCAAGGCGGGACACCGCCTCCGCAACCTCCGTAACCGCGTTGTCGTCATTCAACATCGAGCCGTGCCCCGCCGTCCCCTGCGCAATCAGGCGCATCCAGGCGATGCCCTTCTCAGCCGTCTGGATCAGGTACAGCCGGCGGTTCTCCACCACGGTGAGTGAGAAACCACCCACCTCCCCGACGGCCTCCTCGACGCCAGCGAACATGTCCGGGCGGTTTTCCACCAGCCAATGGGAACCGTGTCGGCCGCCGGCCTCCTCATCGGGCAGCATAAGAATCACCAGGTCACGGGCAGGCCGCTCACCGGTACGCGCCCAATGCCGTGCCAGGGAAAGGATCATCGCGTCGGTGTCCTTCATGTCGACGGCGCCGCGGCCCCAGACCATGTCGCCCTCGACCTCGGCGGCGAACGGCGGAACCCGCCAATCCGCCGCATGCGCTGGAACCACATCGAGATGTCCGTGCAGCAATAGCGGAGGGCGGCTGGAGTCGTGGCCGGAGATCCGGGCATAGACCCCCTGGCGCCGACCCGACGTGGTCGAGAACCGCTCGCAGTCCACGCCCATCTCGGCCAGCAGCGACTCGACGTACTCGGCGGCCGCCGCCTCGCCGACGGTTGCATCGCTACCGTCGTTGGTGGAGTCGATGCGGATGAGATCACGCAGGATCGTCACGGCATCGGCGGCGATGTCAGGGCTCAAGTGCGACATAGGTCCATCCTGCCTTTCCCATCCGGTTTCGGGGTTGTTATCCTCCCGCAGGACGGTTCGCCGTCCTCCTCGTCCGGGTGGCGGAATTGGCAGACGCGCTAGCTTGAGGTGCTAGTGCCCTTTACGGGGCATGGGGGTTCAAGTCCCCCCTCGGACACCGCGAAAGTCCCGGGACGCCGTACACACGGTGTCCCGGGACTTTCTCGTGAGTTGGCCTCGGCAGCGTTTGGGGGCAGCGACTAGTGGCTGGTTCCCACGTCCACAACGGTTCCGCGGATCTCCATCTGCCGATGCGGCTCGAGCCACGGGGCGCTTAGGGACCCCTGCTCCGGTTCCCCCCACAGCATGGAGACCCTTGTGCCTGGTGCGGCGTACCCCGACTCAACCACGCCCAGCGTCAGCATGGCCCGCTCGTTCCAGGAGAAGCAGGGGTAGTTCGAGACCCCAATCGGATCGCCGGCCTCGTTCATGACCGTGTCGTACTGCCACGTGGAGTAGGTGGCCCTTGGCAGGTCGATGTACTTGCCGGGCAGTCGGTCCCGGTCGGCATAGGACTCCACCACGGCGGCGATATCGCGCTCGTCCAGGGCGATGGTGACCTTGCGACGCTGGTCGCCTCCCGCCATCGCCTCCAGCGCCTCTCGGCCCACGAAATCGTGGTTGAACTTCACCAGGTGGGCGTAGCCGAGTTCCGCGGGAGTGAAGTAATAGTCCGCGATGTCCTTTCGATAGTGACTGCCGCCCAGGGACCAGGTTGCTTCCTCACAGGTGGCCGGCGCCCACTCCCGGAACTCCCGTGTGCCCTCACCGGAAAATACGGCGGGCATGGGCCGCGGGATCCAGCCCAGCTCGACCGCCGTGGTGAAGTACGCCATGGAGCCGACCTGGCGGAGCCCGAACTCAACACCGGCCGTCACGATGGCCGCCTTGACCTCGGGGCCTTCGTCCCAGGGTCCGAAGATCTCGTAACCGGGACCTCCGGCCATGGTGTGCCGCAGTGCGAGAACGCGGTGGCCGGCAATGGTGATCGGAATGAGATCGAAGGTGCGCGTATCGGGGAGGGCGGTGCCATTGAGTTTGCCGAGCAGGGCGAAGGCGTGCGGACCTTCCACCTGGTAGCGGTAGACGGCCCGGCGGCCGTCCGGATTCGCCGAGAAGATCTCGTCGCGGTGAACGCTGATGTTCCAGCTACCTTGTTCGGCCTGAAACTGCAGCCAGTTGTGGCCGCTCGCCCGGCCCACCAACGCGATCTCCTCTGGGTCCGACCAGTACAGGATGCCGTCGCCGATCACATGGCCGCTGGGGCTGCAGCAGACAAAATGTCGTGCCTTGTTGGGGGTGAAGGTCGCGAATCCGTTGACCCCCATGGCCGTGAAGAAGTCGAGCGCGTCCGGGCCGCGCACCACCGAAGTGGTCATGTGATAGCTCTGGTCGTAGAGGGCAACGTCTTCGCGCCAGGCACGTTGTTCGTCGCGCCAGTTGGTGAACTCCGGTAGGACGAACTTCGTGGGTTGCCGCTGTACGGCATCGCGCACTACTGAGCCTTTGCGATTGGCATAGAGGACGTCCACGATGCTCGCGTTGGCGTCGATGAGGTCCTGCAGACTGCCGTCTGTCGCTGTCGGCATGTTGCTCCCTGTGTCCGGTGGTAGTTTGGACAGTAGGAGGCTTTGGAGGCCCACGGAATCAGAGCGTTCGGCAGCGGCGAACAGGCGCGACGAAGGCGCACATAGCCAAGCGACGTCAGGAGCCGGCTACACAGCGGCCCATATCGCTGGATACGGCGGCACTCATACTCTGGATGCGTGCTGCTACGCCTGGCTCCCACCCCCAGTGGATACCTCCACGCGGGCAACCGGCACAACTTCACCCTCACCGCTGAACTCGCCAGGGAACTCGGCGCACCGCTGGCCCTGCGCATCGACGACGCGGATGCCGCGCGCTACCGTCGTGAGTACGCCGAGGACATCTTCCGCACCTTGCGTGCGATGGACATCGAGTGGCAGATCGGGCCTGCCGGTGTCGAGGACTTCGAAGAGCACTGGTCCCAACGTCGCCGGACCGACCACTACCGGGCCGAGTTGCTCGCCGCACAAGATCACGGACTCCTCACGTACGCCTGCTCCTGTAGCCGCACTCAGCAGCGCGGGGCGGCGTCTGGTGGCTGCTCAGGAGGCTGTCGAGATCGTGATCTGAGGTGGGAACCTGGAGTCACAGCAGTACGGGTGGTGGTCCCCGTGGGCATGACGGTGCATGTGGGTGAGCGCGAAGTGCGACTCGATGAGGCCATGGGCGACTTCATTATCTGGCGGCGAGACGATCTCCCGGCGTATCAGCTCGTTTCCGTCGTGGAGGATCGTGATTTGCGAACGACACACATTGTGCGCGGCATCGACCTGCTCGAATCCACCGCCGCACAGATCTTCCTGGCCGCATCAGTCGATGCCCCTAACGTTGCCGAAGCGACGTATGTGCACCACGAGCTGATCACTGACGAGTGGGGCGGCAAACTTTCGAAGTCAACGATGTCTGCGAAAATCACACCTGGCGATGGGACGGTAGAAGCGTGATAGCAACACCTGAGATCGGCACGTCGGTCGTGGCCGCGGGAATCGTCACAAACCTCCATGACACAGGCGTGGACCCAGGTGGTGGCACCGTCCTGCTCATTCATGGATCGGGGCCGGGTGTGTCGGCGTGGGCAAACTGGCGACTCACGATCCCCTTTCTGGCCGAGAGGTTCCGGGTCATCGCGCCGGACATGGTCGGCTTCGGATACACCGAACGAAGCGTCCCGACGTACGACCTTGCGACCTGGACGCGGCACGCCGTTGGCGTCCTCGATGCTCTGGAAATTGATCACGCCCATGTCGTCGGCAACTCCTTCGGAGGGTCGCTGGCGCTATCACTGGCGATCCACCATCGTGAACGCGTAAGGCGGATCGGGTTAATGGGTGCCGTAGGAGTCCCATTCGACATCACTCCTGGTCTCGACGCCGTGTGGGGGTACCAGCCGAGTGTCCAGGCCATGGCGGACCTCCTGCGGCTGTTCACTGCCACACCCATCGAGGCCATTGATGAGCTCGCTGAACTTCGCTACCGCGCGAGTGTGCAACCCGGATTTCAGGAATCCTTCGCCGCGATGTTCCCGGCCCCCCGACAGCGCTGGGTCGACGCCATGACTCACCGCGAGGAGGACATCGCCGCACTCAGGAACCCGACAATCATCTTCCACGGGCGTGAGGACCAAATCATCCCGCTGTCGAACTCACTTCGGCTGTTCGAACTCATCCCGAACGCTCAGATGCATCTGTTTGGCCAATGCGGGCATTGGACTCAGATCGAGCACGCTGAGGATTTCAACCGAATCCTCGCCGACTTCCTGACCGGGTGAATCACCCTGGGAACTACATCCGCAGGTACGACGCCCCATTGGCATCCAAGATTGAGCCGCTCATCCAGGCGGATTCCGGGCTAGCGAGGAAGGCCACCGCCGCAGCGATCTCCTCGGGCTCTGCGATTCGACCGAACGGGCTCTCCGCCCGTCGAATAGCCCCGCCCTCACCCATCATGGCTTCAGCGGCCATGTCCGTGTCGACAAAGCCGGGGGCAACCGTTGTGACGGCGATCCCGCGCCGGCCCAGGTCCTTCGCCAGCGACTGTCCGAACGCCGCGATAGCCGCCTTGGTTGCTCCGTAGGCAGGGCAGCTGGGCTCCCCGCGGAAGGCCCCGCGCGATCCGACGTTGACAATGCTGGATTCAGGACCCATATGACGTACCGCGGCCCAGGTGACATTGGCCGGTCCCACGAGGTTCACCGCGATGGCCTCGGTCCACCGCCGCTGCCACTCCTCGAAATCGGTCTCATCGATGGGATGGGCCTCGAAGATTCCGGCGTTGTTGACCAGGACGTCTAGCCCGTCCCAATGAGTCGCTATCCCGTCGACCAGGCCGCGGGCGGCCTCCGGATCGCGCAGGTCTGCACGGGCGAGCAGGTGCCCCTCACCGGGGAGCGAGTCCAGGACTCGCTGGGCCAGGCCGGCATCTGAGCGATAGTGCAAGCCGACCCGATATCCATCCGCAGCCAGGCGCTGCGCGATCGCGCAACCAATGCCGCGAGACGCCCCTGTCACGAGGGCTCGTCGTCCGTCTGCCATGGACCCAAGCCTAGGCGTGAACCTCCGGGGTGATCTGGCAGAGTAGGCACATGGCTCATTCGGAGAATTTCGACTTCCCTGTCCACCTCAACAACCACCATCTCGACACCCTCACCGTTCTCTTCGCGCATCCCACGAGTGGCAACATTCGCTGGGTCGACGTGCTGTCGCTGCTCGAGGCCACCGGCGAAGTTGAGGAGCGCCACGACGGCAAGTTTCGGGTGAGCCTGGGCGGTGAAACCGAAGTCTTTGAGCGCCCCCGTCACAAGGACATCGAGATGCAGGCCATCGTGGACCTGCGTCGGATGTTCAAGAACGCAGGTTTCGAGCCCAAGGCTCCGGGGAATGAGGTCTGAGATGAACGACGTGACTGACGCTATCGACCTGTCCGGCAAGGTGGCCATCGCGGCGGTGGACTTCCTCTCCACGAGGATCTATGCGCTGGACTCCCCCGATCACAGCGCTCCAGAACGCGTTGTGGCCGATGATCCGCGCAAGCGTTTCCACAACGTTTACCATCACCACGGCAATGTCGATGGGACCTACCTCGATGACAGTGATGTGTACTGGCACACCCTGGCCGAGGCGCTGGTCCCCGCCACGGCGATTGTGCTGCTCGGGCACGGCACGGGCAAGGCCAACGCGAGCCACCATCTGGTGACCTACTTGGAGAAGCATCGTCGTGACGTGGCCGACCGGATCGTTGCCGATGTTCGCGCCGATATCGACGATCTCACCGACGAGCAGGTGCTGCGCCTGGGCCAACACATCATGGGCATCGATCCTCTTCGTGATCACGCGGACAACCGCCGGGGTGCACCCTGACCCGTCTCCTGAGCGCGGGGGTTGTGCTCACTCTCGGGCTCATATCGCTCGTGGCCTGTTCCAATAGCGCCGCTCCAAATCCCAATGCTTCTGTAGAAATGCCTACCGCGTCCTACACGCCTCCTGCCGATGCTCAAGTGACCCCGCCCGAGCAGGTCACGCTTGCGAACGTTCAACCCAATGACGGAATCGGACCCGTCGTGGAGTTCATAGACTCGGCGAAGACTTCAGTGGACATCTCGATCTACCGAATCGATTCTGACTTCACCGCCGTGGTCGATGCTATGGCCCGAGCGGTCGACCGCGGCGTGTCGGTGCGGCTGAGCATCTCGCGGCAACTCGTGGGGCAGCCGAATCCGCCGGAAGGCAACGCCCAGCAGATACAGGTCGCCCAGGATCTGCGACAGCGCGGAATCCAGGTCGAGCTCAGCCGGCCGGAATTCCACTACGGACATGAGAAGACGATCGTCGTCGACGCGGGAACCCCGGGCGGCGTCGCCATGATCGCGGACTGGAACCTGCAGGAGTCCTACTTCGGACCCAATCAGTACGGTCCTGTGGGCTCACGTGGCATGGCCGTGTTCGATCGCGACCCCCAGGACGTCGCGACCATAGCGGCGTACTTTGACGCGAACTGGCCGCCTTACGCTCCCTACCCCGAATCGACCCGAGCCAGTCTGGTCTGGAGCCCCAGCGGTATTGAGTATCGTCCAGTTGGCAACTCAGTCCAGGTCCTCACGGACTTCGTCCAGGACGCGAAGCAGACTCTGGACATCTACGCCGAATACATCCAGGACGATGCGTTTCTGGTACCCATGGTTGAAGAGCGAGCCAAGGCCGGGGTGCGCGTTCGGATGATCGCAAACTCCGATGGACAGTCCCCAGAGATGGTGTCGCGCTTGCGAGCCGCAGGCGTCGAGATCCGCTTTGAT
>JAYNIC010000002.1:23166-27375 GCA_038108715.1 Candidatus Nanopelagicales bacterium
GTTCGTGCACACCAAGACGATGTTCTCCGATGTCGCTACGAGCGATGCCCGCGCCTTCTTCGGATCGCAGAACACCTTCATCAACGAATCTCCGGAGGCCATCTTGGAACTCGGGATCATCGTCACGGGCAAGAACCTCATCGACGAGGCGTACTCCTTCTTCGACCTCGATTGGTCAACCGCCAGCGAAATGCAAGCCTCCCCGAGTCCGTCCGGCGACTGACATGCGTTACTTGGCGATCCTGCTCAGTGCCCTTCTGGTGGGGGCAGGGGGCCTGACCGCGTGCTCGTCCCAGCCGACCGTAACGGGAACGTCCCGGGCGCCTACGCCACTGAATCTGGGGTCAGACGTCTCGGCCGTCGTGGCCACGATCCAGCCCGACGACGGCGTCCAGACAGTGGTGAACTACATCAACAGCGCTACCAAGACGCTCGATATCGCTGTCTATCAGATGGAGCCTGACTACGACGTTCTCGTGGAAGCCCTGCAGGGTGCACAGGATCGTGGCGTCAAGGTGCGCATCCTGTTGTCGAGCACCATCTATCCGCCCACGGCGGAAAATGGCAATCCGGCTGACGCCGAGCGCCTGCGTGACCTCGGCTTCGATGTGGAATTGAGCCGTCCGGAGTTCAGTTTCTCGCACTGGAAGGTCCTCATCGCGGACGGAGCAACCGAGAAGGGTTCGGTTCTGCTCTGCGACTTCAACCTCGGCCCCGGCTATTTCGGGCTTGATCCGGCCTACCCGGACCAGGGTGAGACGCGTGGCATGGCTGTCCTCGACACCGACCCGGTTGATGTCTCCATGATCCAACGGACATTCGACGCCGATTGGCCGCCCTACGAACCGTGGCCGGCGAATGACACAGCCCACCTGGTCTGGTCGCCAAGTGACCCGACCTGCGATTCTCCGAGTTGTCAGATGCCCGGTGCACCGCTGGAGCCGATTGGCAATTCACGTGCCGCCATCAGTGCCCTCCTCGGGTCAGCGACCACGAGTCTGGACGTGTACGTCCAGGCTTTCGCCTACCCCTCGGTACTTCTTCAAGCCCTTGTCAACGCCTGCGCCAGCGGAGTGAAGGTCCGTGTTGTCGGCAACGAGGGTGGGATCAACGATGAGGTGCTGCGAAGTCTAGGCAAGTGCGGAGCGCAAGTGCGGTGGAACACCACCGATCCCTCCGGGGACGGTCGCGTCATGTATATCCACACCAAGACGATCGTGGCGGATGCTGGCCTGCCTACAGGCGTCGCCTACGTCGGCTCAGTGAATCCTTTCCTCGACGAGTCCGTGCAGACCGAGCGCGAACTGGGGATCCTCATCACAGATCCGGCATCGGTCGATCGCATCGATGCAGTGTTTAACCGTGATTTCGAGGCGGGGACGTCGGCGCTATGACAAGCAGACGACAGGTGCTAAGTGGCTTGCTAGGCGTGGGGGCGGCGAGTGCTTTGGTCGGCTGCGGCTCATCGGATCCCTCTGCCAGCGTGCCCAGTCCAAAGAGCACGAGCAGCGCCTCAGATGCCCAGGAGGCCACCGAACTGGCGCTGTGGATGGCGGGACAGGCGGCCCGAGACGGCTCCTACGGCATCGGTGGAGCGCTGATGGAAACCGCTACCGGACGTGTGCTGCAGACCATGCCGAATCGAGTTTTCGCACAGTTGGCACCAGGCCAAGAAGACAGCCCCGTCTTCGTTTGGGATCCCACGGCCCACGGTGAGCGTCAACTCATGACGTGGTATCTCGCGCAGTCAGCGGCCCGCGACATGCCGCCGCCAGAGGCTCTCACCTTGGTAACCACCGTGGACCCCTGCCTCATGTGCGCTTCCTCCTTGCTAGAGGTGGGGGTCTCCGTGGGTGCCGCCGCACTCGACCCCTATTCCGGCATCGACTACACCCAGAACGGGCAGTTCCTTGATCTGCCCGAACCACTGCGATCTAGGGCACGTCAGCGGTTTGGATACTTCGCAGTCCACGACCTGCGCTCCTACCAGGGTGGACCCGATGCGGCGTACGTCGGCCAGAGCATTCAGGAGTCGACCTTCAACGATTGCCTGGACCTCTACATCTCGTCAGCGGACACGGTCCGCGCCGCCCGTCGCAGTCAGGACACCAGCGTCGACAAACTGCAGAACCCGGCGACATTCCCAAGCGCCGTGCCGATCGTTCGGGCATTCGCGGCTGTCTCCCCCGGCGCCTTCACCGTTACCCTCGATGACCCGCGACGCCCAGATGAGGCGCTTCGTGACCTGCTCGAGGCCACCGTGCGCGCAATGCCCGGGTCCACCAACGCCTGCGCATTCGTCGACCCTTTCGGCAATGTGCTTAGCGTCAGTGCCGACCAGCAGCAGGTCAACGCATTGAACACGGCCTTCGCACTGTGCACCCGCACCTACGCACAGACGCGATTCGCGCTTATGGCCGATCCGAAGAGTGCGCTCATCGCGGATCAAACATTGACGAATCCGGATCTCGGTACCTTCGTCTGGCTTACCGCCCCCGACGTTCGGACAGCCGTTGGCATGTTCGACGTCGGCGCCTACGGATCGACCCTCGGGATGCCTTGCTCACCGCTTATCCCAAGTGCTTTCCAGTACTTCGATCTTCCGGATGACCTGACCGCAGACGATCTCCAGCGGGCGATCTACCCCCTCCCGCCGCTCTACTCCAGTCACATCGCCATCAGCCCGCAGCAGGTCGCGCTCTAGCCAGCGGTATCCGGAGGCAACTCCGAATGCGCTAGTCGGTCTTGGCCGCCCAGCGGCGTTCGAAGATCCAGGCGATGATCCCGGCAAGGACACCGCCGGCGAGCACGGCGTACCAGCCACCCAGATTGCCCAGGCCCGAGATATCAGGTGGGTCGTCCGGGCATTCGCCAAGACCGCATTCTGGGATCACCGACAGTCCCACCGCGCCCAGGTCGATCACGATCCAGATGATGGCCAAGAGCGTGACCCATACGATCAAGAAAACGCTGAGCGGACGCAAGCGACCCGGCTCGCGCAGGACGCCCTGATCCCCAGCCTCGTACGGCGTCTGCCACAAGATGAGCAACGCGCAACCAACAATCGCGATGATGAAGGTGACCAAAGCCCACGTGTACAGGTGCCACCCGAGGACAGCTGGGCCGTAGCCGGGATCGTTCGGATCGGCTATGTGCAACAGGATCTGCCGTGTGGACCCTGCCGCGCCCACGACCGCACCAAGGATGCTCAGTGCGTAGTGACGTGCCCGGATGCCCCAGAGGAGGTTCATCATCGGGCCAACCGCTATCGCGAACATGCCCGAACGCTGCACGATGCACAGTGGGCAGGGCTGCTCCCCTACCCCGAACTGCAAATGCAAGGACCCCGCAAGCACGCCGAGCAAGGCGAACAGCGCCGCTACGTTGAGCAGACGTGACAAGAAGACTGCCCGCTCCGGCGGCATCCACGTGGGGGTTGTCTGCTGGGACACGGTCACCTCAGAAATTCAGCGGGATGGGATCGGTCATGTGGGACTTGAGAACGATGAGCGTGTAGGCAAGGTTGACCAGGACGAGAATCGGTATCCAGCGCCAATGGCGAAAGATGCCCAAAAAGATGACTCCCCACAGGACGAACATCAGCAGCATCACGAGTTGGACATTAGGGCCCGTAACACCGCAGAGCAAGCACCATCCTCCCCCGCGTCCCCTAGGGTGGCGGCATGTCTGAGTCCACCCAAGTCACACGATGGGGACTGCTGGGAGCCGGCTGGATCGCTCGTCGTGCGATCGGCCCAGCGCTACACACCGCGGACGGCGCCGCGCTCGACGTTGTTGCCGCGCGCGATCGCGATCGGGCGGCGTCGTTGCACCCGGCCCGGTACGCGGCCGACGACTACGCGGCGGTGATCGAGGATCCTGCCATCGATGCCGTGTACGTAGCCCTGTCGAACGACGGCCACCTTCCATGGTCGGAGGCGGCGCTTCGGGCCGGTAAGACGGTGCTGTGTGAAAAGCCGCTGACTCGGGACCCCGCAGAGACCCGACGTCTGCGCGCCGTCGCCGACGAAACCGGCGGTCTGCTCGTTGAGGCCACCTGGAACCTGTGGCATCCGCGCACTGCGCGTGCCGCGGCTCTCTTTGCCAGCGACGCCATCGGCGCGGTGACCTCAGTCTCCGGGACGTTCACGATTGAAGGAGTCCCGGAGAAGAACTATCGACTGGACCCCGACCTTGGGGGTGGCGCAC
>JAYNIC010000003.1:0-3775 GCA_038108715.1 Candidatus Nanopelagicales bacterium
GACGACGAGGCGAACGTAGAAAGCCGGTCGGAGGGTCAGCGGCGACGGAGCGGGCAGGGGCGGCGCTCCGATGTCGCTGGGGTCCCCCGTGGCCATTGCGTTATCTAAACATCTCTCCGGTTCGACCTCAGGATTCGCCGCGGCGCTGTCGGATGGGGCTGGCACCATCTGGGCATGGAAGGGTTGCCCGTTGCGCGTGTGCTCGTGGACGTGCCCCTCTCCCACCTGGACCGGCCCTTCGATTACGCGGTGCCCGCGGCCATGGCTGCTGACGCGGTGCCGGGATCGCGCGTCCGTGTCCGGTTCGCGGGCCGCCTCGTCAACGGATTTGTCGTGGATCGCGTAGCGGCCAGTGAGCACTCCCGCCTGCAACCGATCCAACGAGTCACGTCGCCGCTGCCAGTCCTGACGTCGGAGATTGCCACCCTCGCGCGTGCCGTGGCTGACCGATACGCCGGCACGATGTCCGATGTCGTGCGCACCGCCGTGCCACCTCGCCATGCGCGCGCGGAAGCGCAGGTCCTCGCTGAACCCGCGCACACCGATGTTCTGTCAGACCCCCTGACGGCGGAGGCCGTTTCTGCCTGGTCGGCGTACTCCGGCGGTGACGCACTCCTACATCGCATTTCTGAGGGCGCTCGAGGACTGCGTGCGGTGTGGGACGCCGCTCCCGGTGGGGGGTTGAGCGGGGCCGGCGATTGGCCCACTCGAATGGCTGAACTTGCCGCCGCTCCCCATCCGCACTGTGGAGTGGTAAACGTAGTTCCAGACGATCGTGATGTTGACCTCGTGGACGCAGCGCTCCGCCACCGTCTCGGCGACGACGCGCACGTATTGCTCACCGCTCAACTCGGCCCGCAGCGGCGCTATGCCAACTTTCTGCGAGCGGTGACCGGCCGCGTGCGCATCGTGTTGGGGACCCGTGCGGCGGCGTTCGCCCCGGTGGTGGATCCGGCCCTGCTGATGATCTGGGATGACGGCGACGACTCCTACGACGAACCCCATGCTCCCTACTGGCATGCGCGTGAAGTACTGGCGCTGCGCGCCCACCTGTCAGAGGCGTCCCTCGTCGCTGGAGGGATGGCCCGATCGGTCGAGGCGCAGGGGTGGATCGAGTCGGATTGGGCCAAGCCGGTGTCTCCAAAACGCGAGTTTCTACGTGGTGCGGCACCGCGCGACACCGCCGATGACGCGCACGACGAGCAGGGCCCGGCTCGGCTGCCGTCCCGGGCCTGGCAGATCGCGCGCACGGCGTTGGAGTCCGGGCCAGTACTCGTTCAGGTCTCTCGCCGCGGCTACCTTCCCGGACTGGCCTGCCAGCGCTGTCGCACTCCGGCCCGCTGCCCGGCCTGCGCGGGGCCCTTGGAACTGCCGCATTCTGGCGGCGCCCCGGTGTGCCGCTGGTGTGCGACGGCATCTCCCCGTTGGCATTGCGCCGCCTGCGGAGGCGATCGGCTGCGCGCCCTGAGTGTGGGCTCGGCGCGCACGGTCGAAGAACTCGGCCGAGCATTCCCCAGCACCCGCATCCTGTCCTCCAGCGGTGATCACATCCTCGATCGCGTGGAAGGCGGTGGCTTGATCGTGGCGACTCCCGGTGCCGAGCCGGTAGCCGACGGGGGATACGCCGCGGTACTCATCCTTGACGCCCACGCGCACCTATCGCGCGCGGCGCTGCGCGCGGGAGAGGAGACCGCGCGTCGGTGGTTCGGCGCCGCAGCACTGGCGCGGCCCGGTGCCCCCGTGGTCGTCACCGCGCCACCGACCGTGCCGCTCGTACAAGCGCTTGTGCGTTGGGATCCCGCGGGATACGCCGCGCGCGAACTCGCCGAGCGCGCTGAACTCGGCCTTCCACCGGCCGTCCGGTGCGCCAGCGTGATCGGCGACCCCGCACTCGTGGCGGAGGTGGCAGACAGCCTGCCCCGCGACGTACGGCACCTTGGACCGATGGACCTGCCCGGCGATGTCCGGAAGCGGTTCACCGTCGAGGATAATGCGCCGGAGCGACTCTCCCGGCTGCTCGTGACCGCACCGCGCTCCTCCGGAGCGACGTTGACCTCGGCCTTACACGCTGTGCAATCCCAGCGCTCGGCCCGCAAGGACCCCCGAGCCCTGGCCATCCATGTCGATCCGCTCGACTGGGGCAGCGACCTCGCATGAGGCTTGGCGCGGGTCCGTAGACTGTCCGGAATCCGCCCGCGTCATCGGTCGAGGGAGTTCATGTGACGGTTCAGCCGATCCGACTGTTCGGTGACCCGGTCTTGCGTACGCCGGCCGCGCCGGTCGAGAACTTCGACAAGGAGCTCCGCAAACTCGTCGCCGATCTCACCGAGACGATGAAGGACGCTCCCGGCAGTGGCCTGGCCGCGCCGCAGATCGGCGTGTCCTTGCGGGTCTTCACCTGGTGGGTCGACGATGAACTCGGCCACCTGTGCAACCCGACGCTGGATCTGTCCGAGGACATCCAGGACGGCGACGAGGGCTGCCTGTCGATTCCCGATCTCGCCTTTGACACCAAGCGTGCTCGCCGCGTTGTGGCCAAGGGCATGAACATGCACGGCGAACCGGTCGTGGTCGAGGGCAGCGATCTACTCGCCCGTGCTTTGCAGCACGAAACCGATCACCTCGACGGGATCCTCTTCATCGACCGGCTCGACCCGGAATTGCGCAAGGAAGCGATGAAGGCCATCCGCGAGGCGGAATGGTTCGGTGAACAACCACCGGAGGTGCGGGTGAGTCCGCACGGCCTCTCCGCCAAGTGGCTTTAGCCGATGCGCTTGCTCTTCGCCGGCACCCCCGACGTCGCCGTCCCCAGTCTGGATGCGCTGATGGTCTCCCACCACGACGTCGTCGGCGTCCTGACCCGACCGCCGGCACCGGCCGGCCGCGGACGCGGCGAGCGTCGGAGCGCCGTTCACGACCGCGCGCTCGAATGCGGCCTCCCGGTCCTGACCCCGTCGTCCCTGCGCGATGAGCAAGCGCTCGCCGAGATCCGCGCTCTTCAGCCCGACTGTTGCCCGGTCGTGGCGTATGGCGCCCTCGTTCCGCCCCGGGCCCTGAGCCTGCCTCCGCACGGTTGGATCAACCTGCACTTCTCACTTCTGCCAGCCTGGCGGGGAGCGGCACCGGTCCAGCACGCCATCCGCGCTGGTGACGAGGTGACAGGGGCGACGACCTTCATCCTCGACGAGGGGCTGGACACCGGGCCAATCCTGGGGCAGATGACGACCGAGATCGGTCCGGCAGAGACTGCTGGCGATCTGCTCGGACGCCTCGCCGTCGATGGCGCGGATCTGCTGGTCATGACGTTGACCGCGGTCGAGAACGGCGACATCGACGCCCGACCGCAATCTACGGACGGAGTGAGCCTCGCGCCGCGCGTCGACGTCGCGGACGCTCGGATCGACTGGTCGATGCCAGCACAGGCGATCGAACGCCTCGTCCGCGCGATGACTCCGGCGCCGGGAGCGTGGACCACGTTGCACGACGAGCGCGTCAAGGTCGGACCCGTCACCCTGGCCGAATCCGGTGATCTTGCGCCCGGGGTCATCTCGGTCCGCCGTCGTGAGGTCCTTGTCGGGACCGGGAACGCGGACATCGTGCTGGGCGACGTCAAGGCTCAGGGCAAGCGAGCGATGCCGGCCACCGACTGGGTGCGGGGCCTGCGGCTCGAGACGGGGGAGTTGTTCGCGTGAGCGGTGCCGGCAGCGCTTCGCGGCGACCCACCGGCGGGCCGACCCCCCCGGGGCGGGCCCCCCCCACGCGCGGTGGCCCCGGG
>JAYNIC010000003.1:3785-13851 GCA_038108715.1 Candidatus Nanopelagicales bacterium
ACGCCGCAGCGGCGGGCACGCACACCGCGCGGTGCCCGTGGAGCGGCGTACGACCTTCTCCACGCCGTAGCGGCCGACGACGCGTACGCCAATCTCGTGTGGCCGACGATCCTCGCGGAGTCGAAACTCGACGCGCGCGATGCGGGCTTCGCGACCGAACTGGCCTATGGCACGTTGCGCTGGCGGGGTCTGTACGACGCGATCTTGGCCGAATGCGTTGATCGGCCACTCGATCAACTCGACGGCCGGGTGCTCGATTTGCTGCGGCTCGGCGTCCACCAATTGCTCGCGATGAGGGTCCCCGAGCACGCAGCGGTGGGTGAGACGGTGACGCTCGCGCGCCAGGTCGCCGGTGACGGCCCCTCCAAATTGGTCAACGCGGTTCTGCGCAAGGTCATTGCCGGCGGTGATCGGGATGCGTGGATTGCCCGCGTGGCGCCCGGTGACGACACCGACGCGCTGGCACTAGCCACCTCTCACCCGCGCTGGATCGTCAATGCGTTTGCTCAGGCCTTGGCGGTGCATCGGGGTGCGCCTGACCCGCAGGGCCTGCGCGAGCTCCTTGACGCGGACAACGCACCCGCTCGACCGGTGCTGGTAGCCCGCGACCTGAGTTCGCACGAGTTGCTGGAGCTCCCGGGAGTCGAACCGGCACGCTGGTCACCCGTGGCCGGTGTGCTGATGCAGGGGCGCCCGGAAGATCTCGCGGAGGTCCGATCCGGTGCCGTTGGCGTCCAGGACGAGGGAAGTCAACTGGTGGCGCAGGCGCTGATGAACGCCGATGTTGCCGGGCCTGATGCGACCTGGGTCGACCTCGCTGCCGGACCGGGCGGCAAGGCGGCGCTCTTGGCGCGAGGCGTCTCGAAACGTGGGGGGCGCCTCATCGCAATCGAGCCACACGCGCATCGCGCCGAGTTGGTGCGCCGATCGTTGTCCGATGGCGATCATGAGGTCCGCGTCGCCGACGGGCGAGAGGCGATCGTGCCGGGTGCTGCTGACCGGGTGCTCGTGGACGCGCCGTGCACTGGACTCGGGGCGCTACGGCGTCGGCCGGAAGCGCGGTGGCGGCGCAGCGCCGCCGACCTGGCGACGCTCGGGCCACTGCAGCGGGAGTTGCTCGCGGCGGCTATTGATGCGACGCGGCCCGGGGGAGTGATCGTGTACTCGACGTGCTCACCACATGTGGCGGAGACGGACCTGGTGATCAAGGACGTGCTCAAGGGCCGATCGGATGTGGTTCAGGAGGATGTCCGTCCGCTCCTGCCCGGCGTGCCCGATCTGGGGCCGGGGCCGGCCGCCCGACTGTGGCCCCATGTGCACGGCACCGACGGCATGTACCTCGCACTCCTGCGCAAGCAGTGATCAATAGGGATCCTCGCCTCCTAGTCGTCGCCGCTGTGGAGCCCCCACACGTTCGCTACCCTGCGTCCATGGCCGTGCAGATCTCTCCGAGCATCCTGTCGGCCGACTTCGCCCGCCTCGGCGAGGAGATTGCGCGTGTTCCGGACTCGGACTGGATCCACGTGGACGTCATGGACTACCAGTTCGTGCCCAACCTCACGCTGGGCCTGCCCGTAGTTGAGAGCCTGCTCCAGGCCACGCGAATTCCGCTGGACTGTCATTTGATGATCGCTGACCCTGATCGGTGGGCGCCGACGTACGCCGAAGCTGGTGCCGGCAGCGTCACGTTCCACGCGGAAGCGGCGAAGGCGCCGGTCCGGCTCGCGCGCACGCTGCGCCAGATCGGGGCTCGTGCCGGATTGGGCATCAACCCCACAACGCCGATCGACCCCTACGCCGAACTCTTGCCGGACCTTGACATGGTGCTGCTCATGACTGTTGAGCCCGGTTTCGGCGGCCAGCCGTTCCTCGACATGGTGTTGCCCAAGATTCGCAAAACGCGCGAGTTAGTGCAGCGAAGCGGGTGCGATGTATGGATTCAGGTCGACGGGGGAGTCAGCGAGAAGACCATCGAGCGGTGCGCCGAGGCCGGCGCCGATGTCTTCGTCGCCGGTTCCGCCGTCTTTGGCGCCGATGACCCTGACCGCATGGTGCGTCCCCTGCGGGAGAGGGCGGCCGCGGCCGCGGACTCATAGTGGCCACGGCCGCCGAACTCGCGGCGATGGCGCGAGCCTGTGCCCTGGCCGTCGAGGTACCGCTTGCGGATGGCCCGAATCCCCGCGTCGGCTGCGTCATCTTGAACTCCTCAGGCGCGGTGGTCGCACAGGGTGCCCATCGAGGCGCAGGGACGCCGCACGCCGAGGTCGCGGCCCTGTCCATCGCGGGTGACGCCGCCAGCGGAGGAACCGCCGTCGTCACCCTCGAACCCTGCAATCACACGGGCCGCACCGGGCCCTGTACCCAGGCGCTCATTGACGCAGGCATTGCTCGAGTGGTTTGCGCGCAGTCGGATCCGCACGCGATCGCATCGGGAGGAGCCGACCGATTGCGCGAGGCGGGGATCGATGTCGAGGCCGACGTTGAGGCGGATGCGGCGATGGCGCTCAACCGCGAATGGTCCATCGCGGTGGCCCGCGGGTACCCCTTCGTCACCTTGAAAGTCGCCACCACCCTCGATGGTCGTGTCGCGGCTGCCGATGGCACCAGTCGATGGATTTCCGGCCAGGAGTCACGGCGCGACGTTCACCGTCTGCGAGCACGGTGCGACGCCATCGTGATCGGCACGGGCACCGTGCTCACGGATGATCCGACCCTTACCGTTCGCGACGCACCTGCGCCGCTGACCGGTCAGCCTCTGCGCGTCGTTGTGGGGCACACCGAAGTCCCGCAGGGGGCGCGAATCCTCGATGACGCTGCGCCCACCCTCCATCTGCGCACGCACGACCCCCGCACCGTGATGAACGAACTTGCCGAGCGCGAGGTCCGTCATGTGCTCCTCGAGGGCGGGCCGACCCTGGCGGCGGCGTTCCTGGCGGCCGTCCGCGTCGACGTGGTCGTCTGGTACGTCGCTCCGGTGATCTTGGGCGCCGGACCGAGCGCGGTTGGCGATCTCGGCATCGGGACGATCACCGAAGCGATGCGTTTGCGGGAGGTTCGTGTCGAGCAGTTGGGCGACGATGCGAGGATCGTGGGGCAGATCCGCTAGAGGGAGGCCCATGTTCACCGGCATCGTGGAGGAGCTCGGTTACATCACCGAGGTCACGCCACTTCCTGACGACTCGCTGCGCATGCGCGTGCGCGGGCCGTTGGTGACCAGCGATGCTGCGCCCGGGGACTCCATCGCCGTCAACGGCGTCTGCCTCACCGTCGTCGAGGTGATCGACGGCGACTTCACGACCGACGTGATGCGCGAGACCTTGGAGCGCTCTTCCTTGCGTGGCGCCGCACCCGGCGTGACAGTCAACCTCGAGCGTGCGGTCCGTGCCGATGCGCGACTCGGGGGCCACATCGTTCAGGGTCATGTCGATGGAACCGGTGAGATCATCAATCGTCGCCCCAGCGAGAACTGGGAGCTCGTGCGCATCTCGCTGCCGCCGTCCCTAGTGCGCTACGTCGTGGAGAAGGGCTCGGTGACCGTTGACGGGGTGTCACTCACCGTCACCGATGTCGACCACGACCTGGGCGGCACGTCATCTTTCGGAGTCTCGCTGATCCCCACCACCCTGGCCGCCACGACGTTGGGTCAGCGGCAGCCGGGCGAGACGGTGAACCTCGAAGTCGACGTTCTGGCCAAGTACGTCGAACGCCTCCTCGAGGCGCGAGGTGAGTCATGAGTGATGACGTTCTCAACGCAGTCCTCGCCCACCTGAAGTCCGGTGGCCCGATCATCGTCGTTGATGACGGAGCCGAGGAATGGCACGGTGACCTGGTAGTGCCCGCGGTGCATGCGACCCCCGAAGCCGTGACGGAACTGCTAAGGCGCACGTCGGGAATGATTCGCGTGGCGATTGATTCACAGATTCTGGACGATATGTCCCTTGCTTCCATGCCCGGCTCTGATGCCGCAATGGTTCCCGTCGATGCGCGAGGGGCCGGGCCGCTGGGCATCTCCGCAGCCGATCGCGCGCTCACGATCCGCGCCTTGGCGGACCCGGCGAGCCGTGCCACGGACTTCCGCCGTCCGGGTCACGTCTTCCCGATCCGCGCCGTTCCGGGCGGCGTGCTGCGCCGACCTGCTCGCGCGGAGGCTTCCGTCGATCTCACCGGCATGGCGGGTCTACGGCCGGTGGCGGCGTACGCCGAACTCGTGGACAACGACGGCAATCTTCTCGACGAGACGGGCGTGCAGGAGGTCGCGAGCGCCCTCGGACTTCCCAGCATCCGGATCAGCGATCTTGTGGCCCAGCGGCGCCGGCACGAAATGCTGGTACACCGTGGTGAGGAGTCGACCCTCGCAACGGAATTCGGCGATTTCACGGCGATCGACTACCGAAACGAACTTGACGACATCGTGCACGTTGCCTTGGTCGTGGGGGACATCGGCGACGGCGACAACGTCCTCGTCCGAGTTCATTCAGAGTGCCTGACCGGCGACATCCTGGAATCTTTGCGATGCGACTGCGGTCCGCAGTTGCACGCCGCCCTGCGCGCTGTTGCAGACGAAGGGCGCGGCGTCGTGCTGTACCTGCGCGGCCACGAGGGCCGCGGCATCGGACTGCTGCACAAGTTGCAGGCCTACCAGTTGCAAGATTCTGGACGGGACACGGTAGATGCCAATCTCGATCTGGGGCTTCCCGCTGATGCCCGCGACTACGGCATCGGCGCGCAGATCCTTACCGATCTCGGCATCCGATCGATGCGCCTGCTGAGCAACAACCCAGCGAAGCGTGCCGGTCTGGAGGGGTACGGGCTCTCTATTGCCGAGCGCGTGCCGCTCATCATCGAGCCCAACGTGCACAATGCTCATTACCTCGCCACCAAGGCGGAGCGCATGGGTCATTACCTGGGGGAGGGGAGCGCATGAGTGGAGCAGGCGCGGTGCGCATGGATGACATCGACGCGCAGGGAATGAAGGTCGACGTCGTCGCGTCGAGCTGGCATTCGACGATCATGGACGCTCTGACTGCCTCGGCCGTTGCCCGCTGCGAGGCCGCCGGGGCGACGGTCCGCGTGATCAGCGTGCCGGGCTCGTTTGAGTTGCCGATCGTGGCTGCCGAGTGTGCCCGATCCGGAGTGGACGCCGTAGTGGCGCTCGGCGTCATCATCCGCGGGGGGACGCCGCACTTCGACTACGTATGTGATGCGGTCACGTCAGGCTTGACTCGCGTGGCCCTCGACAGCGGCACTCCCATTGGCTTTGGAGTACTCACCTGTGATGACGAGCAGCAGGCACTCGATCGATCGGGACTGCCTGGATCGTCCGAGGACAAGGGGCGCGAGGCCGCGGAGGCCGCGTTGGCTACGGCCGTCACCTTGCGCGCGTTGCGCACGTCCTAGGCTGAGCCACGTGAAGACCTTCGACGAGTTGTACGCCGAGCTTCAAGCCAAGGCTGCCTTCGCTGACGATACGGGCAACACCCGACGCCTCCTGGATGCGGGCGTGCACGAGATCGGCAAGAAGGTGGTGGAAGAGGCTGCCGAGTCATGGATGGCCGCTGAGCACGAGGGCCGCGACCGTGCCGCGGAGGAAATCGCTCAACTGCTCTATCACGCCCAGGTCCTCATGATCGCAAGTGGTGTGAGCCTCGACGATGTCTACAGGCGGCTCTGACATGCTGCGCGTCGCCCTGCCCAACAAGGGTCAATTGGCCGAGCCGGCCCGTGACATGCTGCGCGAGGCTGGCTACCTGCGCTCCACGCCCCCTCGCGACCTCGTGATCGCCGACCCGGACAACGACGTCGAGTTCTTCCTGCTGCGTCCCAAGGATGTGGCCACCTACGTCGGGGCGGGCACCCTCGATGTCGGCATCACCGGCCGCGACATGTTGCTGGATTCGGGGGCCGATGCCACCGAACTCCTCGAGCTCGGTTTCGGTGACTCCACCTTCCGGCTTGCCGCTCCGGGGGGTGCGAACATGGCCATCCACGACCTGGCCGGGTCGCGTATCGCGACGTCGTATCCGGGAGTCCTCGCCGCCTACCTTGAGCGAGCCGGCCTAGAGGCACAGATTGTGCGACTGGACGGTGCCGTGGAGAACGCCGTTCGCCTCGGGGTGGCGGACGCGGTGGCCGACGTTGTTGCGACGGGTACCACCCTGCGCCAAGCGGGCCTGCAGGTGATCGGGGAGCCGATTTTGGTGAGCGAAGCCGTCGTCGTGCAGCGATCGGGAGTGGCGATCAGCCCGGCGGTCGACACATTCGTCCGACGTCTCACGAGCGTCCTTGTCGCCCGCGCGTACGTCCTGCTGGACTACGACATTCGCACCAGCGAGATCGAGGCGGCCTGCCGCATCACGCCGGGTTTCGAGTCGCCGACTATCTCCCCACTGCACGATCCGGAGTGGAGCGCCGTACGCGCCATGGTGCGCCGCACTGACGTGCACCGGATCATGGACGAACTCTACGAGCGTGGTGCACGCGGCATTCTCGTGACGGCCATTCACGCTTGTCGTCTATGACCTCAGTGGAGGGTCGGGGCCGGGACATTAAGACGCCCACGGAATTCAGTGGTGACGATGGGGGCGCCGACCCCCGCTGGGCGGCGGCGTTCGCGAGCGACGACGCGGAAGCGGTCGCGCACATTCTGCGTTCGGGGGTGCGCTTGCTCGTCCCGATCGTTGCCGTCCTCGATGAACAGGACGGTGCGGGCGGTGACAAGTCCAGCCACATGGCTTCGGTCTCAATCGTCCAGGGTGATGGCCGACGGGGGCTACTGGCGTTTACCAGCCTGAGCACGATGACGCGTTGGAACGCCGAGGCGCGGCCTGTGCCGGCCCAGGTCGCCGACATTGCGGCCGCTGCGCAGGAAGAAGGTGCCGAGGGCGTCCTTGTCGACGTCGCCGGTCCGATCGCGTTTGCCATTGATGGGGAACTACTGGTCGAACTCGCCCGACGGGAGGCCTAGGCCGCCCCCATCGGGCGACGCGGAGGTGCTTCGTCACCGGGCCGTCCGGATCGTCGTGGCCGCAGCCTGCGATCAGGCGATTCGGCTCAGCGTCGCGACCCTGGTAGCCTTCTCCACGATCGCTTGTCGGCCCCAGGGCCGACTTCGCGCCAAGCGGACCCCGAGTCCCACCCTCCGCCTCCGGGCGTCGGGTTGCGCCAGCGGCCCTTGCGGCCGCCCCTCGCCTCGGGCCCGTTTGCGTGGAGGCCCGCCCTCACGATCACACCGACGAAGGTCGTCGGGGAATGACGTCGAGGAGGCGCCATCAGCGTCGAGCCCAGGATCAACGACAGGATCCGTGTCCCCGAGGTGCGCCTCGTCGGCCCTGCGGGTGAGCAGGTCGGCATCGTCCGTATCGATGATGCCCTCCGCCTCGCTCAGGAGGCCGATCTCGATCTCGTCGAGGTCGCACCTATGGCCAAGCCCCCGGTCTGCAAACTCATGGACTATGGCAAGTACAAGTACGAAGCCGCCGTCAAACTCCGTGAGTCTCGCAAGAACCAGGCGCACACGGTCATCAAGGAGATGAAGCTTCGCCCCAAGATTGACCAGCACGACTACGACACCAAGAAGGGTCACGTCGTCCGGTTCTTGAAGGCGGGGGACAAGGTCAAGATCACGATCATGTTCCGCGGCCGCGAGCAGTCCCGACCCGAACTCGGACTGCGTCTACTCGCCAAGCTCGCAGAGGATGTCGAAGATCTCGGATTCGTCGAGGCCACCCCGAAGCAGGACGGCCGCAACATGATCATGGTGCTCGCACCGCACCGGACGAAGTCCAGCCAGGGCAAGGCTGTGGCCGCGCCCGAGGCGCTGGACGAGTCCATCGCCGCCGAGGCCTGAGCACAGCCCGATCGAAAGGAACAGCAATGCCGAAGCAGAAGACCCACAGCGGGGCCAAGAAGCGATTCAAGGTCACCGGATCGGGCAAGATCACTCACGAGCAGGCTAACCGTCGCCACCTGCTGGAGGGCAAGCGCTCCAAGCGCACCCGCAAGCTCATGCTCGATGAGACCGTCAGTCCCGCCGATGTCAAGAAGGTCAAGCGCCTTCTTGGCAAGTGACCTGCCCCACTGAAGAAGGAGAACCCACATGGCACGCGTGAAGAGGGCCGTCAACGCCCAGAAGAAGCGCCGTGAGGTCCTGGAGCAGGCCAGCGGCTACCGCGGTCAGCGCTCCCGGCTGTACCGCAAGGCGAAGGAGCAGGTCACCCACTCGCTCGTGTACGCCTACAACGATCGCAAGGACCGCAAGGGCGACTTCCGTCGTCTTTGGATCCAGCGCATCAACGCGGCCGCCCGATCGCGCGGCATGACGTACAACCGGTTCATCCAGGGCCTGAAAGCTGCGGATGTCCAGGTGGACCGTCGCATGCTCGCCGAACTCGCGGTGAGCGATCCCACGGCATTCGACGCGCTCGTGGAGATCGCCCGCAACGCGCTTCCGGCGACCGCCTCCGCCTGACCATGGCTGACCTCACCTCGACGAGGTCGCCTCGGGTGGCGGACGTTCGCCGACTGCATGACCGAAGGCACCGCGCCCAGCGCGGTGCCTTCGTCGTCGAGGGTCCCCAGGCCGTCGAGGCGGCGCTGACCTCGACCGTGCACGACCTCTACGTCACGCCCGATGCTGCCCTTCGGCACGCCGCGCTCGTGGAACAGGCGCGAACCCTGGGGGCGAAGGTCCATACCGTCACGGACGACGTTCTCGCTGCTATGGCGCAGACCCGACAGCCGCAGGGCCTGATCGCGGTGTGCCCCCTCGTGGCGCTCTCCCTCGATGAGGCTCTCGCAGCGGCACGACACCGCCCCTTGAGATGTGTCGTGGTTCTCGACCGGGCGAATGACCCGGGCAACGCCGGCACCGTGATCCGCACCGCGGATGCCCTCGGCGTGGGGGCGGTCATCCTCACCGACGGCTCCGTCGATCCGCACAACGGCAAAGTGGTGAGGTCGACGGCGGGCTCGCTTTTTCACATCCCGATCGCGGTCGACGTGACGGTGGAGTCGACCATCTCGGCCCTGAGCGCCGCCGGCTATGTCCTGGTTGCCGCCGATGCGCAGGGGAGTGTGCGCCTGGGCACGATGGGGGCCGATGCGGTTTTGTCTGGCCCCGTGGCCTGGGTGATCGGCAACGAGGCTCGCGGCGTCCACGAAGACCTGCGCGCCGCCGCCCACGAAACCGTGTCCATCCCGATGTCCGGGGGCGCCGAAAGCCTCAATATGGCGGCCGCTGCCGCCATCTGCCTCTACGCCACCCGCCTCGCCCAGCATCCCAACCCCGTTTCTCCCGCTTAGCGGGACAAACGGTCGGTGATGCCCCTCCCCGGGCCACTATCGACAATTTCTCCCGCCTGCTCGCGACCAAGCGGGGATCAACGTCCTTTCGGCCCGACCCATTCGGCTCGGACCTCAGGTGCATGGGCCTCGGCGCGTCAGGAATAGGACCTGCGGCCCCGATAGTGGAGAATGTCAGCGGCCCGCGGGGCACGTATCGCTGAAAGGATCCTTGTCGATGGACTACATCAAACTCGCTGAACTGGACGAGACCGGCTACGTCGTTCTCGACACCTACGACCAGGCGGCCGATCCGGCCGAGTGGGAGGAGATCGAGTTCGTCGATTGGAAGTCCTCTGGTGAGACCCGCTTCGCCCCACTCGCCTCGGCGTACGGCGAACTCGAGTGCAACGGCTTCTGGCACCACAACCCGCCCAAGACCGACAAGGATGGTGTGTGGGTCGAGTCCAATATCGCGAAGGCGCCGGTGCTCAAGGCGCGGGCCGAAGAGCCGGGCTCCAATATCGGCCGCTGCCGCGTGATCGAACTCCAGCCCAACACCTACGTCGACTCGATCTGGAACCTGCACCTCGACGACAACAATCGGCTCAACCCCGAGGGCACCGGGTGGATCGTTCGTGGGTTTTTCAATCTGACGGACAACCCCGACTCCTACATAATCTTGCGCGAGGACAAGGACGATCCCAGCACCGAGACGCGAATCCCGTTGCCGGCAGGCGCCCAGGTGATCATCGACACTCAACGCCTCTGGCACGCGGTGTGGCAC
>JAYNIC010000003.1:13861-16356 GCA_038108715.1 Candidatus Nanopelagicales bacterium
GTGTGGCACAACGGAGATGAGCCCCGCTATTGCCTGATCACCTCCTGGGAGTCCGGTCCGCAGTTGCAGGCCTACCTGCAAAGCAAACACGCGATCTCCCGGGTGGAGAACGCGCCGCTGGATCAGGCCGTGATCGCCGAGGCCCAGGCTGAGGTCGCGCGCCGACGAGAGGCCCGTGAGGCGCAGTCCGGGGCCATGACCGACGTCATGAGCGAGGCCTGAGGCGACTTCGCCGAGGCCGCCCTGCGCCGGTAGCGTGGGGCACTACACCGTCGCGGCGAGGCGACCTCGCCTCGTGCGCGCCTGACGATAGGGAAGATGCCCGTGTCGACGCCCGCTCCCATGAGCGTTTCTGAGGACGACGTCCTTGACGCGCTCGAGGCCGAGGCCATCCACGTGTACCGCGAGGTCGCTGGAGCATTCCGCCGCCCGGTCCTGCTGTACTCGATCGGCAAGGACTCCTCGGTGCTGCTTCACCTCGCCCGAAAGGCCTTCCATCCGGCCCCCATTCCGTTCAAGGTGATGCACATCGATACCACCTGGAAGTTCCGGGAGATGATCGAATTCCGGGATCGGATGGCCGAGGAACTCAGCCTGGACCTCACGGTAAAGACCAACCTGCAGGCGGTCGCCGAAGGTGTCACGCCCTTCAGTCATGGGACACATGAATACACCCGCATCATGAAGACCGTCGCCCTGCGCGAGGGGCTGGACGAACTCCAGGCCGACTGCGCGATCGGCGGTGCTCGACGAGATGAGGAGAAGTCGCGCGCCAAGGAGCGCATCTTCTCGCTGCGAGAGCCGGGACACCGATGGGATCCGCGCAAGCAGCGTCCGGAGTTCTGGCGCACCGCCAACACGATGCTGGCCGAGGGGCAGACGATGCGAGCCTTCCCCATCAGCAACTGGACCGAGTTCGATGTGTGGCGCTACATACGCCGCGAGAACATCCCGATCGTGGACCTCTACTTCGCCCGCGAACGGCCCGTGGTCGAGCGCGAGGGCGCGCTCATCATGGTTGATGACGAGCGCCTGCCGCTGCGGGAGGGCGAGTCCCCCCAACACCTGAGCGTCCGCTTCCGCACACTGGGGTGCTACCCGCTGTCCGGTG
The DNA here is from genome assembly GCA_038108715.1 of Candidatus Nanopelagicales bacterium. Lineage (GTDB taxonomy): Bacteria > Actinomycetota > Actinomycetes > S36-B12 > S36-B12 > Mxb001. Next base: position 14,973 of record JAYNIC010000003.1, read on the forward strand.
CGGTGGAGTCCACCGCAGCCGTGGACATCGACACCCTCATCGCGGAGATGCTCGAATCCAATGTCTCTGAGCGCGCCGGTCGCCTCATCGACGGCGAAGGCAGTGGCTCCATGGAGTCCAAGAAGGCGGAGGGCTACTTCTGATGACCGCTCTGCTCGAACGATCCTCCGGCATCGACATCACACCCGTCGTCCGTCTTGTCACGTGTGGTTCGGTGGATGACGGCAAGTCGACGCTCATCGGTCGTCTTCTGGCCGAGACGGGCTCCATCCCCGAGGACCAGCTCGACTATGCGCGGCGCACGCGTCGCGGCGGCTCGATGGTTCCGGTTGGCGAGGTTGACTTCTCCCTGCTCACCGACGGCCTCGAGGCCGAGCGCGAGCAGGGCATCACCATCGATGTGGCCTACCGCCACATGTATCTCCCCAGTGGTCGTCGCGTCATCATCGCGGATGCTCCCGGCCACGAGCAGTACACGCGGAATATGGCGGTGGCCGCTTCCAATGCGGAGGTCGCCGTTCTCCTCGTCGATGCGGCACGCGGTGTGCGTCCCCAGACCTTCCGCCACCTCACGGTGGTCGCCCTGATGGGCGTGCGCAGCGTGATCATCGCCATCAACAAGATGGACCTTGTCGGCTACGAGCACGCGACGTACGAGGAGCTCTCCGGCCAGGTCCGCGCCGCCGCGGCCCGACTCGGGCTCGACGAGGTCCTCACGATTCCCGTCAGTGCTTTTGCGGGTGACAACGTGACGTCTCCCACCACCCAGATGCCCTGGTGGCATGGCCCCTCGCTGCTGCAGGCGCTTCAGGATTGGACCCCGCCGGAGTCGACCTCCGAGATTCCGTTCCGTCTCCCCGTCCAGTTCATCATCCGCTCGGGTGGCAATTTCCGTGGGTACGCCGGCACCGTCGCCGGCGGCGTGGTGCGGCCGGGCGACCCGATCGTGGTGGCCGACTCCGGTCAGACGGCTTCGGTCGAGCGCATCGTGGGGTTCTCGGGCGACATGGCCGAGGCGCGCATTGGTGACTCGGTGACGGTCACGCTTGACCGTGAGGTCGATGTCACGCGTGGCGATCTCATCGCAGCAGCGGGTACCACCCCGACCGGTGAGACCGCCTGGCCGCAGCCTGCGGATCGCTTCGCCGCCGAGGTGGTCTGGGTGGGCGAAGAGTCCCTCATGCATGGCCGTTCGTACCTGCTGGCAGTCGGTCCGCGCACCGTTCCGGCGACGGTCACCGTCGTTCGCCACCGACTCGATGTTGTCTCCGGCCAGAAGCTGGCTGCGCGCGTCCTCGACATGAATGACATCGGTCGTATCGAGGTGGCCACGGATACGCCCGTCCCGATGGACACGTACGCTTCCTGTCGCGACACCGGTGGG
>JAYNIC010000003.1:16366-18530 GCA_038108715.1 Candidatus Nanopelagicales bacterium
CTCCTTATTGATCGGCTCACCGCCGACACCGTCGCCGCCGGCATGGTGACGCACTCGCTGCGGCGTTCGTTGAACGTCGTCCCGCACGAGTACGAGGTTGACCGGGCGGCCCGTGCCCGGTTGAAGCACCAGACACCGCGCGTCGTGTGGTTGACCGGCCTGTCGGGTTCTGGGAAGTCCACGGTGGCGGACGCACTCGAACGCCGCCTGCACGGCCTGGGTATGCACACATTCGTGCTCGACGGCGACAACGTCCGCACGGGTATCAACAAGGACCTCGGCTTCACCCCCGAGGATCGGGCCGAAAACGTCCGCCGTGTCGCAGAAGCCGCCAAGTTGATGCTCGAAGCGGGCCTCATCGTCATCGTCGCGCTCATCTCGCCATTCCGACAGGACCGTCGCGCGGCCCGGGACATCTACGGGGACGGCGAGTTCCTCGAGGTGTACGTCGACACCCCGGTGGAGATGTGCGCCGAGCGAGACCCGAAGGGCCTGTACGCCAAGGCAAAGGCGGGCACCCTGCCAAACATGACCGGTCTCGGCCAGGAGTACGAGCCACCGGAGAGCCCCGATGTCCACCTCGACGGCACGGCGTCCATTGAGGACAACGTCGACATCCTCGTCCAGCGCCTGTCAGGTGACTAAGTGTCGGCTCCGAACAAGTCCTTCGATCCCGTGAGCGTCGCGAGCCTTGAGCCCGAGGCCGTGCAGGCCATGGTCGACGCGGCGCTTGCTGACATCGCCGCAGCGAGTGACCTCGATGAGCTGAAGACGGCGCGGCTCGCCCACGCCGGCGATCGGTCGCCGCTGTCCCTCGCCAATCGGGAGATTGGCGCCCTGCCACCCGCGGCGAAGGCCGAGGTTGGCAAACGGATGGGCGAGGCGCGTGCCCGGGTCAAGGCAGCCTTGGAGGCACGAACAGTCGCGCTCGAGGCCGAGCGCGACGCCCGCGTACTGGTCGAGGAGGCCATCGACGTCAGCCTGCCCGTCGACCGTAGGACCGTCGGCGCCCGTCACCCGCTGACAACGCTGATGGAGCGTATGTCGGATGTCTTCATCGCTATGGGCTACGAGGTGGCCGAAGGCCCGGAGGCCGAAGCTGAGTGGTTCAACTTCGATGCCCTCAATGTTCCGCCGGACCACCCAGCGCGAACAATGCAGGACACGTTCTTCGTGGGCAGTGAAGACAGCGGTGTGGTCCTACGCACCCAGACGTCGCCGATTCAGTTGCGCGCGATGCTCGAGCGCGACCTGCCGATCTACGTGGTCGCGCCGGGCCGTGTCTTCCGGACCGATGAACTCGATGCCACGCATACGCCGGTCTTCCACCAGATCGAAGGCCTCGCCATCGACGAGGGCATCACCATGGCCCACCTCAAGGGCACTCTGGAACATCTGGCCACGGCTATGTTCGGCGAAGGTGTGCGCGTCCGCCTCCGCCCCTCGTACTTCCCGTTCACCGAGCCGAGCGCCGAGATGGACCTGGAGTGTTTCGTCTGTCGCGGAGCCTCGGTGGGCAACCCGGCCCAGCCCTGTCGCACCTGCTCGAGCGAAGGCTGGATCGAGTGGGGCGGCTGCGGCATGGTCAATCCCCGGGTCCTGCGCGCCGCCGGCATCGATACGTCGCGCTACTCAGGCTTCGCCTTCGGGATGGGCGTCGAGCGCACCTTGATGTTCCGACACGGGGTCACCGACATGCGCGACATGGTCGAGGGCGACGCGCGCTTCACCGCGGCGTTCGGGATCGAGGTCTAATGCGCATTCCCGTTTCCTGGTTGCGCGAGATGATCGCGCTACCGGCCGAGGTGAGTGGTCGCGAGATTGCCGAGCGCCTCACGAATGCCGGACTCGAGGTCGAATCTGTCGAGACCCTGGGCGGAGGCACGAGCGGCCCGCTCGTGGTCGGCCGCGTGGAGTCCATCGAGGAACTGGCCGAATTCAAGAAGCCGATCCGCTTCTGCCAGGTCGATGTCGGCTTGTTGCATGGCGGTGTGCGCGGAATCGTCTGCGGCGCACGCAATTTCGAGGTGGGCGACCTCGTGGACGTGGCGATCGAGCGCACGGCCGGCGCCTCGACCCGCGTCGCGCTCCAGATCCTCGACAGCGACGGCAACAGCCTGAACTGGCCGATCGGTAGCCAGTTCGGCGACGTCGATGTCGGCGA
>JAYNIC010000003.1:18540-26838 GCA_038108715.1 Candidatus Nanopelagicales bacterium
ACCTATGGCCATGTGTCCGACGGCATGATCTGCAGCGAGCGCGAATTGGGACTGGGTGAGGACCACAACGGCATCATGGTCCTGGCGGAGGGACAGGTGGGTGACGATGCCGAGGCATCCATCGGGCTGGGCGAGGAGATCCTCGACATTGCCGTCACTCCGGACCGCGGGTACGCCCTGAGCGTGCGCGGCGTGGCCCGTGAGGTCGCCGCCCTCTTCGGACTGCCGTTTGCGGATCCGGGGGAGGCTTTGGCTCCGCTGCCGGCTCCTTCCGATGCGGCCGCGCCGTGGCCGTGTTCGGTCGACGACCCCACGATGTGCGAGTTGTTCACCCTGCGCCGCATCACCGGCTTCAATCCGGCGGCGCCGACCCCGGAGTGGATGAAGCGGCGCCTTTCGGCCTGTGGCATGCGCCCGGTCTCGCTGGCCGTCGACATCACCAATTACGTCATGCTCGAACTCGGCCAGCCGCTGCACGCATTTGACGGAGCCAAATTGCGCGGCGCCGTTCGCCCTGGCCGCGCCGGCACGGATACCTCATTCGAAACCCTTGACCACGTACGTCGCACTCTGGACTCCAGTGACGTCGTCATTCGCGATGACACCGGCGTCATTGGCCTGGCGGGGACTATGGGTGGACTCAATTCCGAGATCGATGATGAGTCGACCGACATCGTTCTGGAGGCTGCGTGGTTCGTTCCTCAAGAGGTGGCGCGCACGGCGCGCCGTCACAAACTCTCCAGTGAGGCATCTCGTCGTTTCGAGCGCGGGGTTGATCGAGTGCACCCCCCCAATGCCTCTGCTCGCGCCGCGGCGTTGCTCCTCGAATTCGGGGGAGGGACCTACGACGGCATGACCGCGTGGGAGGCGCCCTACGCCCCCGTAGACATCTCGATGCCGGCCGACCTGCCAGCGCGCACGGCAGGAATGGACATCGATCGCGCCACGACCGTGGAGTTGCTCGAGCGCGTGGGCTGCACCGTGGACGGTGACACCGATGTGACGGTGCGGGTGCCCTCCTGGCGCCCTGATCTCACCGACCCGGCCGACCTCGTTGAGGAGGTCGTGCGCCTTGTCGGCTACGACGCACTTCCGTCGCGTCTCCCGATGGCACCAGCCGGATACGGATTGACCCGAGATCAGCGCATGCGACGCCGGCTGGGCTACTCACTTGCCGGTCTCGGCGTCGAGGAGATCTTGAGCTACCCGTTTATCGGTGAAGCCGAGTTGAACGGTCTTGGATTGGCGGAGGGAGACTCGCGTCGCCGTGGGCCGATACTTGCCAACCCGCTCTCTGACGAGCAGCCGATGCTGCGCACGACGATGCTGCCCGGGTTGTTCGCCGCGGTCCGACGCAATATCGCTCGTGGCAATTCCGATCTTGCCCTGGGTGAAATCGGCAGGGTGTTTATCCTGCGTGAGGGTCAGTCGCCGACGGGCATCACGGACCCACCGCGTCCGGGTGTGGCCGATCGGCCCAGTGATGACCATCTGCAGGCGCTGCAGGAGCTGCTGCCCGACCAGCCCATGCACCTCGGCGTCGTTCTCACCGGTGACCGTGAGCGTGCTGGTTGGTGGGGACCGGGTCGCCCCGTCGATTGGTCAGACGCGGTGGAGATCGCGACCGCATCAGCGGCCGCGCTCGGGGTCGATCTCACCGTTGAGCAGGCGGACGAGTCCCCGTTCCATCCCGGACGCGCGGCGCGGTTGTACGCCGGTGACGTGGCTGTCGGCCTGGCGGGGGAGTTGCACCCGCGGGTCGTGACCGCACTTGACCTGCCCGGTCGGACCTGCGCTCTCGAGGTGAACGTCGATGCGCTCTTGTCCGTTGCGGCAGACGTCGCCCCTGCCCCCGAGGTCGGTACCCAGCCGATCGCCAAGGAGGATCTGGCCCTCGTCGTCGACTCTGCTGTGCCCGCTCGAGCGGTGGAGCAGGCACTACGTGATGGCGCGGGCGACCTTCTTGAGGATGTCCGGCTCTTCGACGTCTACGTCGGCCCGCAGGTGCCGGAAGGCTCTCGGTCGTTGGCCTTCGCCCTCCGTTTGCGGGCACCCGATCGGACGCTCTCAGCGCAGGACATCGCCGCCGTACGCGAGGCGGCCGTCGCTGAAGCGGCGGCGCGCCACGGCGCCACGCTCCGGGGTGCCTAGGAGCGCCTAGGCCGCCGAACGGCCCCTCCCGGGTGAGGATATGCGAGTATGCGTATACTCCCGCCATGACGTACGTGGCAGCGGTAGCCGGAGCCTCGGGCTATGCGGGCGGTGAACTGCTCCGATTGCTCCTAGGGCATGGGTCGATACAGATAGGCCCGGTGGTGGGCGGCAGCAAGGCCGGGCAGACCCTGGGTGAGGTGCACCCCCAACTGCCCGAACTCGCCGATACCCGCCTCATGGCGACGGACCCGGACGTCCTCGGTGCGGCCGACATCGTCTTTCTCGCGCTGCCGCACGGTCAGTCCGCCGCGATCGCGCGCGCCCTCCCGGCGGATCTGCCGGTGGTGGATCTTGGGGCGGACTTCCGGCTCGGTGACGAAGGCGCGTGGAAGGCCTTCTACAACGACTCGTACGCCGGGCATTGGCTCTATGGCCTACCCGAACTCCCCGGTGTGCGTCCGCAGATCGCCGAGGCGACGCGCGTGGCCAACCCCGGCTGCTACCCGACCTCGGTGGCGATTGCGATGGCGCCGCTCCTCGCCGAGGGTCTCGTCGGGGATGTGGTCACCGTGGTCGCCGCGAGCGGCACCTCCGGCGCTGGTCGTAGCCCGAGTGAGACCCTGCTGGCCTCACAGGTCATGGGTTCCATGTCGCCGTACAAGGTAGGCGGTGTGCACCAGCACACGCCGGAGATGGAGCAGACGCTGTCACACGCGGCGGGCCGTGACATCGCGGTGTCCTTCACGCCACTGCTCGCCCCTATGCCACGGGGCATTCTCGCCACCTGCTCGGTCGATCTGGGTGAGGGCGTGACAACGGATGATCTGCGCGAGTGCCTGCATGCGTCGTACGTTGCCGAACGCTTCGTCACGGTGCTTGCCGACGGTCGGTGGCCGCAGACGTCGTCGACCGTTGGCGGCAACAGTGTTCACCTGCAGGCTGCCGCCGATGTCCGTACGGGCAGGGCCATCGTCGTCGCCGCCTTGGACAACCTGGTCAAGGGGGCGGCCGGACAAGCCCTGCAGAACGCCAACCTGATGCTCGGTTTGCCCGAGGGCGAGGGGCTCACCGATACCGGAGTGACCCCATGAGCGTGACCGCCCCGAAGGGGTTCCGTGCCAGTGGCGTGACGGCCGGGATCAAGGCCAGCGGCCGCCCCGATGTCGCCCTCGTCGTCAACGACGGTCCGCTGCAGTCGGCGGCCGCCGTGTTCACCTCGAACCGCTTCCCGGCGGCGCCGGTCCTGTGGTCTCGGCAGGTCATCGCTGACGGGGAACTTCACGCGGTGATCCTCAACTCCGGAGGGGCAAACGCCTGCACCGGTCCGGAAGGTTTCGCCGATACGCATGCCACCGCCGAGCACGTCGCGCAGATCATCTCGGCATCGGGGCGTCAGACCGGTGCCGGCGACATCGCGGTGTGCTCGACCGGCCTCATCGGCGAGCGGCTGCCCATGGATCTGCTGCTGGCCGGGTGCGACGCCGCCTGGGAGTCGGTCTCGGATGACGGCGGAGCCGCAGCGGCCGAGGCGATCATGACCACCGACACGGTCTCGAAGACGAGTGTGGCTTCAGCGCGTGGGGTCACGCTTGCCGGGATGGCGAAGGGAGCGGGGATGCTCGCGCCCGGGCTCGCCACGATGCTCGTGGTACTCACCACCGATGCCGTGGCGGATCCGGCACTGCTCGATCGTGTCCTGCGTCAAGCGACTCGCGTGACGTTCGATCGGATCGACTCCGATGGATGCATGTCGACCAACGACACGGTGCTGATCATGGCCAGTGGCGCCAGCGACATCGAACTTGCCGAGGATGAGTTGGCCGCGCTCGTCACGAGCGTATGTGCGGATCTGGCTTTCCAACTCATCCATGACGCCGAGGGTGCGAGCAAGGACATCCGTATCGACGTCCGGCATGCGGCCGACGATGACGAGGCCGTCGATGTGGCGCGCACGATCTCGCGCAGCAATCTACTCAAATGCGCTATCCACGGTGAGGATCCCAACTGGGGACGGGTCCTCTCCGCGCTCGGCACGACGGCGGCCACGTTCGAGTCCGATGCGGTCGATGTCGCCATCAATGGCGTATGGGTCTGTCGCGGCGGCGCCGCCGGCGAAAGTAGGGAAGGGGTCGACATGTCCGGACGCGAGGTGGTGATCACCGTCGATCTCGCGGCAGGCGAAGCGGGGGCCACGCTGTGGACCAACGACTTGACGGCGGACTACGTCCACGAGAATTCGGCGTACTCGACATGAGCACCGCGCAGGAGAAGGCCGCCATCCTCGCCGAGGCGTTGCCGTGGCTCCAACGATTCCACGGCGCCACCATCGTCGTGAAGTACGGCGGCAATGCGATGACGGACGAGGCCCTCAAGTCGGCCTTCGCCGAGGACATCGTGTTCCTCCGCTTGGCCGGATTGCGCCCCGTGGTCGTACACGGCGGCGGGCCGCAGATTTCGGCGATGCTCGATCGTGTCGGGGTGACCAGTGAGTTCCGCGGAGGTCTACGCGTCACGACACCGGAGGCCATGGAGGTCGTCCGAATGGTGCTGACCGGTCAAGTGCAGCGGGAGATCGTCACGCTCATCAACGCCCACGGACCCTACGCGGTAGGCCTTTCGGGAGAGGACGCCCACCTGTTCCTCGCCGAGAAGCGCGGCACGGTCGTTGATGGTCAGGACGTCGATCTCGGACTGGTCGGCGACGTGGTCGAGGTGCGCCCGGACTTCGTCGTCGACCTGCTCGACGACGGGCTTATCCCGGTGGTGTCCACGGTGGCCCCCGACGCGGACGGCACTGTCCACAACGTGAACGCCGATACCGCGGCTGCCGCCCTCGCCGAGGCGCTGGGTGCGGAGAAGCTCGTCGTGCTCACTGACGTGGCGGGCCTGTACGCCGACTGGCCGGCGAGTTCGGAAGTCGTCGCCACGATCACCGCGACGAAGTTGCGCGCGCTGCTGCCGTCGTTGGAATCCGGCATGGTGCCCAAGATGGAGGCCTGTCTGAGAGCGGTCGAGGGCGGCGTACCGCGTGCCCATGTCATCGATGGGCGAGTCCCGCACGGCCTGCTCGTGGAAGTGTTCACCGACTCCGGCGTAGGCACCATGGTCCTGCCCGACCAGACGAGTACGACGTGATTGTCGACGTGATGTCGACCGCACAGTGGCAGGAGCGCTGGCGGGCCGCCCTCATGGACAACTACGGCACGCCCGCCATGGCGCTCGTGCGCGGCACGGGCGCGAGAGTGTGGGATGCCGATGGCCGCGAGTACGTCGACCTGCTCGCTGGCATCGCCGTTAACGCCCTGGGCCACGCACATCCGGCGCTGGTTGCAGCAGTAAGCAACCAACTCGCCACCCTCGGGCACACGAGCAATCTGGCGATCACTGCCCCCGCCATCGAACTAGCGGAGCAGCTGCTCCGGCTACTCGACCCCGATTCCGGTCGGGACGGTCGTGTCTTCTTTTGCAACTCCGGTGCTGAGGCCAATGAGGCCGCCTTCAAGGTTGCGCGCCGCACCGGGCGCGTCCGCATCATCGTCGCGGAGCGCTCCTTCCACGGCCGCACCATGGGATCGCTCGCCCTCACCGCGCAACCGGCCAAGCAGGATCCCTTCCGGCCGCTTCCCGGCGATGTCACGGTCGTTCCGTACGGCGACGCCGCGGCACTGGAGACCGCGCTCGGCCCCGACGTGGCCGCGGTGTTCCTCGAACCCATACAGGGCGAAGGCGGGGTTGTCCCGGCTCCAGACGGCTATCTGCACCAGGTACGCCAGGCCTGCACGCGTCACGGAGCGCTCCTGATCCTCGATGAGGTGCAGACCGGCATTGCTCGCACCGGACGATGGTTCGCGCACGATGCATCCGCGGCACCCGATGTGGTCACGTTGGCGAAGGGGCTGGGGGGAGGCCTTCCCATCGGTGCTTGTGTGGCCTTCGGTCCTGCTGCTGCCCTACTCGGCCCGGGGTCGCATGGTTCGACGTTCGGTGGCAATCCGGCGAGTTGCGCGGCAGCGCTCGCGGTCTTGCGCACCATCGACGAGGAGGGGCTCCTCGCGCGCGTGCCCGTGGTGGCTGAGCGGCTTCGGCGCATTGTGGGATCGACCGACCTCGTGGACCATGTGCGCGGTGAAGGACTGCTTCTCGGTGTCGTCCTCACCGAGCCGCGTGCGGCCGAGGTCGAAGCCGCATGCCGAGCCGAGGGCCTCATCGTCAATGCTGTCGCCCCGGATGTGGTTCGAATGGCGCCGCCACTTGTCCTGTCTGACGAGGATCTCGACGCCGTCGCCGAGCGATGGCCCCGCGCGCTGGGACACCTCGCATGACGGCCCCGCGCACACAGGCCGCCCGGCGCAGTCGGATCGCCGATCTCCTCCTCGAGCGACCGATCCGGTCGCAGGGGGAGTTGCGTGATGTCCTTGCCGAGGAGGGATTTGCCGTCACCCAGGCCACCGTCTCGCGCGACCTGGTGGACCTCGGCGCCACCAAGGCACTCGACACGGACGGCCAACCGCACTACGTGCTTCGGTCGGAGGTCGGCGCCGAGCCCGTTGCCGATCCGGGCCGCCTGGCCCGGACAATCCATGAACTGGTGGTTTCCGCGGCTCACTCCGGTCCGATGGTCGTCGTGCGGACGCCGCCGGGCGCGGCTCAGTACCTCGCGTCCGTCATCGACCGTTCCGGGTGGGAGGCCATTCTGGGTACGGTGGCAGGCGATGACACCGTGCTCATCGTCACCGCGCAGTCGACGGCGGCGCCCGGTGTCGTTGAGGAGATCTTGGCCATGGCCGAGGGGCGCGCGGTCGGCCCGCTAGGTAGTCCGCCTGAGGAGGAGATGTGACGAGCACGGAGCCCACGCGATTGTGGGGCGGGCGCTTCGCCTCCGGGCCCTCCGAGGCCATGGCGGCGCTCAGCGCCTCGGTGCACTTCGATTGGCGCCTAGCGCCGTACGACATTAGGCAGACATCGGCGCACGCTCGCGTGCTGCGCGATGTTGGCCTCCTTGACGAAGCCGAATTCGCGCGCGTTGAAGAAGCGCTGGAGGGGCTTGCCGCTGACGTCGCCGCAGGGGATTTTGCGCCCTCAATCGACGACGAAGACGTCCACACCGCTATCGAACGCGGCCTCATCGAACGGCTGGGCGCCCTCGGCGGCAAGTTGCGGGCCGGGCGCAGCCGCAACGATCAGGTGGCCACCGACTTCCGGCTGTACCTGCGCGACCAGGTGCGCAACATCGCGGCCGCGATCACCGTGCTGCAAGATGCCCTTCTCGATCAGGCAGCGGCACACGTCGATGTGTTCGCTCCAGGCTTCACGCACCTGCAGCATGCCCAGCCCGTGTCATTCGGTCACGAGTTGGCCAAGCATGTCCACGCATTCGCGCGCGACATTGATCGCCTGCGGGACTGGGATCGGCGGGCCTCCCTGTCGCCCCTCGGCGCTGGTGCACTCGCCGGCTCCTCCCTGGGACTCGACCCGCAGGCTGCGGCGGCGGACCTGGGCTTCCGTGGCGCCCTGGCCAATTCGATCGATGCGGTCAGTGATCGAGACTGGGTGGCCGAATTCTTGTTCGACGCCGCGATGGTCGGGGTTCACCTCTCGCGTATCGGCGAAGAGGTGATCTTGTGGGCCTCGCGCGAATTCGCTTGGGCGACTCTTGACGACGCATGGTCGACCGGATCGTCGATCATGCCGCAGAAGAAGAACCCCGACGTGGCCGAACTCATTCGCGGCAAGTGACGGGCCTGCTAGAGACCATCAAGGGCATGCCCTTCGCCTACAACAGAGACCTGCAGGAGGACATGGAGACCGTATTCGAAACGTTCGAGCAACTGCTGCTGGTGCTCCCCGCAGTCACGGGCATGATCGCGACCCTGCGCTTCGACACCGTGCGCATGTCGTCCTCGGCGCCCGAGGGGTTTGCCCTCGCCACCGACATTGCCGAGTGGCTCGTGCGCCAGGGCGTCCCGTTCCGCGACGCCCACGAGATCGCCGGTGCCTGCGTTCGCTCCGCGGAGGAGCGCGGCCTCGAGCTCTGGGACCTCACCGACGCGGACCTCGCCGCCATTTCGCCACATCTGACACCCCAGGTCCGCGAGGTCTTGTCACTCGAAGGCTCGGTGGCGTCACGATCTTCGTACGGCGGTA
>JAYNIC010000004.1:0-997 GCA_038108715.1 Candidatus Nanopelagicales bacterium
GCGCGTTGTTGACCGGGCTGGCACCCGACACCAGAAGGTTTTCTTCACCAACGGCGGTGCCGACGCGGTGGAGAACGCCATTCGTATGGCGCGCATCCACACGCACAAGCACAAGGTGCTCTCGACCTACCGCAGTTACCACGGCAACACCGGCATCGCGATCCAGGCGACCGGCGATCCGCGTCGTTGGCCCAACGAGTACGCCGCCCAGCAGATTCATTTCTTCGGCCCGTTCCCCTACCGTTCGCCGTTCTGGTCGGACTCACCAGAGCAGGAGACTGAGCGCGCGCTGCAGCACCTTGAGCAGGTCATCCAGTTCGAAGGCCCGGACACCATCGGCGCGATCATCCTTGAGTCGGTCGTCGGGACGGCTGGCATTCTCGTGCCTCCACCGGGATACCTCGAGGGTTTGCGCGCCCTGTGTGACAAGTACGGCATCGTGTGGATTGCCGACGAGGTCATGAGCGGCTTCGGCCGTACCGGGGAGTGGTTCGCCTGGCAGAACTGGGGGGCCGAGCCGGACCTCATCGTCTTCGCGAAGGGCTCCAACTCCGGTTACGTCCCAGTTGGTGGTGTGATCATCTCCGACGAGATCGCCGCGACCTTTGATGAACGCGTGTTCCCCGGTGGCCTGACCTACTCCGGTCACCCGCTTGCGACGGCCTCCATCGTTGCTTCGATCGACGCGATGACCGAGGAAGGCATAGTCGCGAACGCCAAGCGCATCGGTGAGGAGGTCATCGGCCCTGAACTGCGCGCCATGGCCGAGCGTCATCCGGTGATCGGCGAGGTGCGTGGCCTGGGTGTCTTCTGGGCGTTGGATCTGGTGAGCGACCGCGCGACCAAGGAGCCGCTGGCGCCGTACGGCGGATCCTCACCGGCGATGAACGAGTTGGTGGCCGAGTGCCGCAAGCGTGGGCTCATGCCGTTCGCGAACTTCAACCGCACGCACGTCGTACCGCCGTGCACCATCACCGACACTGAGGCCAAGGAAGGT
>JAYNIC010000004.1:1007-1647 GCA_038108715.1 Candidatus Nanopelagicales bacterium
GATGACCTGCTGGCCGTAGGCGCGACATCGAATGTCCTGCGGCTGGCGTTGCGCAGCACGGCGACGCTCGCGGGCCTGACCGGGCTGGCGCATAACAGCGCGGGGCTCATCGTCGGCACCATCACCGACACCGAGGCCAAGGAAGGTCTGGGCATTCTCGATGAGGTGCTGACCATCACCGACAAGCACTACACGGGCTGAGGCAATCAGAGGACCGGCTGGACGTTGACGCCGTAGACGATGCCGCGGCTGGTGTCGACCTGCACCTGGTAGAAGCCCGGGGTGTCGGGGGCGAGCAGATAGACGTCCTTGCCGGACTCTGTCACCTCGAGTTTGCTCACGCCTTTGCCGTCACGGGTGAGTTCGATGATCGTGCCATTGGGCCAGGCCCCGGCGGCCACGCGGAACTTCAGACCGGCCTCGACCCGCTTGTACGACACGATGCTGAAGAGCTTCACGCGGATGTCGAGCGGAATGGGCTTGAGCTCACCGACGTAGACGACGTATCCGAGATCACCGCTGCCACCGGTCTGGGCAAGGACGTCGCGGAAGGTGAACGTGCCGTTGGCCTTGACGGTGCTGGCGCCGGCCGGTCCGACGATGTTCGATGCGCTCGCCCGCATCGATGGTTCGATCGCCT
>JAYNIC010000004.1:1657-4117 GCA_038108715.1 Candidatus Nanopelagicales bacterium
TGATGTCGAACTTCTCGCCGGTGGAGTACGCCGTACCCGGGGTGGGTTTGGTGATCGTCACGCCGGGCTCGGTGATGGTGACGGTCTTGCGCTGCGGACCGCTGGCGGCGGCAAAGCCAGGTACGGGCTGGTCGGCGTTGCAGGTGTACTGGTTGGCCAAGGGTTGGCAGGCGGCCAGATCCCCCTTGGCCGTCACCTTCAAGGTGCCGCCCTTGTTCGCGCGGGTCTGGATCTCGACGGAGGCGCGTCCCTTCGGATCGGTGAGTACGGTGAAGGTGTTGGCTCCGGTGACGAACACGCCCGGCCCCTTCGCCGGCAGCGATAGGTCAACCGAGGCGTTCTCGATCGGATTGCCGAAGACATCAGTGACGCTCACGACGGCATCGATGGATGAACCGGCGTTGACGGTCCCGGCAGAGAGCGACAGCGACACATTGCGCGAGGCCTCTCGGGTGGTGATGACGTTGAAGGTCGCCTCTGCGGAGTTCAACCCTTCGACGACGACCTTGGCCGGTCCCACCGCCGTGGAGAAGAGGTAGGCGGACGCGACACATCGCTCCGCACCGGCCTCGCTGAAGACGGTGACCTCGGGCTCCCCGAGCGTGTCATCGGTGAGCGAGGACAGGAGTTGGGCGCCGGTGGCGCGGAAGCGGACCGGTGCGCCACTGGCCGAGGTGACGACCTCGAGCCGCAGAATCGACGGCTGACCGTCGCTGCCGCCGTTGAGGCCGTTGTAGGGCACCACCAGGGAGGTGATGAATTGCGCCGCGGGTACGCCGTTCAGCGTGAAGTCGGCAATGTCGGGCGGGGTCACCGAGTCACCCTCGGCGCACGCGGCGGCCGGCATCGTGGGGGTGGTGACGGTGGGGCTGGGCGAGGAGCCGCTGGAGCCGAAGACTCCGCAGGCACTGAGGCTGATGGCTGCGAGCCCCGCCCCCGTTGCCCACGCCCCCCGGGCACGCACTCGCTTCACCAGGCCATGCTACGTGCCGACCGGCACCGAACCCGCCGCTAGGCTCGCCGATCGTGAGAGTTCTCGTGATCGGATCCGGTGCTCGTGAGCACGCCCTCGTGCGTGCTCTTCAGCGGGACGCCGAGGTATTCGCCGCACCGGGCAACGCCGGGATCGGGATCGATGCCCCGGTGCTCCCCGTCGACGCCACGGACGGTGATGCGGTGGCGAACCTGGCGAAAGAACTCGCCGTCGATCTTGTCGTCATCGGCCCGGAGGCCCCCCTGGTAGCCGGCGTCGCCGATGTGGTCCGGGATCGGGGCATTGCGTGTTTCGGTCCGAGTGCGCAGGCCGCGCGGCTCGAGGGCTCCAAAGCCTTCGCCAAGGAGATCATGGCCGCTGCAGGCGTGCCGACTGCCCGCCCGGTTGTTGCGACGACTGTTGTGCAGGCTGAGGCTGCGCTCGACGATCTCGGTTCGCCGTACGTCGTGAAGGACGATGGACTGGCCGCGGGCAAAGGCGTCGTCGTCACGGATGTGCGCGGCGAGGCCCTGGCACATGCCGAGGCGTGCATCGAGGCGGGATCGACTGTCGTCATCGAGGAGTACCTCGACGGACCGGAGGTCTCCCTGTTTGCCGTCACCGACGGCATCACCGTCGTACCCCTGCAGCCCGCGCAGGATTTCAAGCGGGTAGGCGAAGGCGACACCGGTCCCAACACTGGCGGTATGGGTGCCTACTCGCCGCTGGAGTGGGTTCCGAGCGGCCTGGTGGACGACGTGCTGCGCACGGTGCTGCAGCCGACCGTCGATGAGATGCGTCGGCGCGGGACGCCGTTTGCTGGCCTGCTGTACGCCGGGCTGGCATTGACGTCGAAGGGTGTCCGGGTCGTGGAGTTCAACGCACGGTTCGGGGATCCGGAGACGCAGGTCGTGCTGGCGCGACTGGAGTCCTCGCTGTCGGAGCTGTTGCTGGCTGCGGCCACCGGTCAATTGGCGGACCTTCCTGCTCTGGAATGGAGCGCGGATGCGGCCGTGACCGTGGTCATCGCTGCCGAGGGCTATCCGCAGGCACCGGTGACCGGTGGTGTCATCACCGGTGTGGCTGATGCGGACCTGCTCGACCGGGTCGACGTACTTCACGCGGGAACCCGGGTCGACGGTGATCTGGTCGTCGCCAGCGGGGGCCGGGTGCTGTCGGTGGTGGGGCGGGGAGCGACCCTGGCCGAGGCCCGGGTGCGCGCCTACGCGGGGGTGGAGTTGATCGACCTCCCCGGATCCCACTTCCGCTCCGATATCGCTGCGAGTGTGGAGTAGTGGTGGTGGGGGTCTGCGAGAATGACCCCCGTGATTCCTGACATCCTCGCCCAGCGGTACGCCTCGGCGGCGATGGCGGCGATCTGGGCGCCGGAGCATCGCATCGTCGCGGAGCGTCGGCTGTGGCTCGCGGTGCTCGCCGCCCAGGCTGACCTCGGCATCGAGGTGCCCGAAGGCGTCATCACCGACTAA
>JAYNIC010000004.1:4152-25674 GCA_038108715.1 Candidatus Nanopelagicales bacterium
TGAGGTTGACCTCGCATCGATCGCCGAACGCGAGCGTGTGACCCGACACGACGTCAAGGCCCGCATCGAGGAATTCAATGCGCTCGCGGGGCATGAGCAGATCCACAAGGGCATGACCAGTCGCGACCTCACGGAGAACGTCGAGCAGATGTTGATCCGCGACTCCCTGGCGCTCACCCGCGACAAGGTGGTGGCGGTCCTCGCCCGACTTGCCTCACTCGCGACCCAGTACGCCGATGTCGCCATCACCGGTCGATCGCACAATGTGGCCGCGCAGACAACGACCCTGGGCAAGCGCTTTGCCACGTGGGCCGAAGAACTGCTCATCGCCTATGACCGACTGACCGATCTGCTCGAGCGGTATCCGCTGCGAGGCATCAAGGGTCCGGTCGGAACGGCCCAGGACATGCTCGACCTGCTTGACGGCGATGCCGACGCTCTGGCGACATTGGAGTCTTCGGTCGCGCAGCACCTGGGATTCACGCGCGTGCTCGACAGCGTCGGACAGGTCTACCCGCGCTCACTGGACTACGACGTGGTCCCCACGCTGGTGCAGGTGGCGGCAGCACCGAGCAATGCCGCGACCACGATTCGCCTCATGGCCGGCGTCGAGCTCGTCACCGAGGGCTTCCAGCCGGGTCAGGTGGGTTCGAGCGCGATGCCGCACAAAATGAACTCACGTTCGTCCGAGCGCATCAATGGTTTCGCCGTCATATTGCGCGGCTATGCAGGCATGGTGGGTGAACTCGCCGGCGATCAGTGGAATGAGGGCGACGTCTCCTGCTCCGTCGTACGCCGTGTCGCCCTGCCCGATTCCTTCTTTGCCATTGATGGGCTCTTCGAGAGCTTCCTCACGGTCCTCGATGAATTCGGTGCGTTTCCCGCTGTGATCGATCGCGAACTTGAGCGCTACCTGCCCTTCCTCGCGACGACCAAGGTGCTCATGGCAGCCGTGCGCGCAGGCGTTGGTCGGGAGACCGCACACGAGGCCATCAAGGAGCATGCGGTTGGCGTGGCGCTGGCGATGCGCGAGGGCACCGCGGCGAATGATCTGCTGGATCGATTGGCGGCGGACGAGCGACTCGGGCTGAGCCGTGAGGCGCTGGCAGCGCTCATTGCCGAGCCGATGGAGTTCACCGGTGCCGCGCGGGACCAGGTCGCGCGGGTAGCGGATCGCGTCGAGCAGATCGCCGCGCGCCATCCCGATGCTGCGGCGTACTCGCCGGGTTCGATCCTCTAACTCTCACGTTTGTCACCTAGATCCGCGTTTGGGGGCGCGGATCAAGGCCGAAATCGCGGTTCAAGGTGACAAACCTGGGGAGTTGGGCTGCGAGGCTCTGAGAGGATTCCCCCCGTGACCGAATACGACCTGCCCGAGGGATACACGCATGTGTACTCCGGCAAGGTGCGCGATCTGTACTCCGCTCCCAACGGCCAACTTCTCTTCGTCGCCTCCGATCGCATCTCGGCGTACGACTGGATCCTGCCAACGCCGATCCCGGACAAGGGACGCATCCTCACTCAACTGAGCCTGTGGTGGTTCGGTCGGATGGAGGGTGTCGTGCCGAACCACCTGGTGTCGACGCAGGTGCCGGCGGCCGTGCGCGGTCGAGCGATGCTGTGCGAGCCGCTGGAGATGATGCCGGTGGAGTGCGTCGTGCGCGGCTATCTCGCCGGGTCGGGCCTGACCGAGTACCTCGCGCATCAGCAGATCTGCGGCAATGGACTTCCGCCAGGCCTGAAGGATGGGTCGAAGCTGCCGAAGGCGATCTTTACGCCTGCGACGAAGGCACCTCAGGGTGAACACGACGAGAACATCACCTACGACGAGACCATCGTGCTCGTGGGCCAGGAGGAGGCGCAGGATCTCAAGCGCCTGTCGCTCGATGTCTATCGTCGCGCCGCCGCCATTGCGGAGGAGCGCGGACTCATTCTGGCGGATACCAAATTCGAGTTCGGCATCGCGCAGGCCGGTCGCTACAAGGGTCGGATGGTGCTCGCCGATGAGGTGCTGACGCCGGACTCCTCCCGGTATTGGCCCAAGGATCAGTGGGAGCCCGGTCACGCGCAGCCCTCATACGACAAGCAGTTCGTTCGCGACTGGTTGACCTCGCCGGAGTCGGGTTGGGACCGCAACTCCGGCGAGCCACCGCCTCCTCTGCCCGAGGAGATCGTCGAAATGACACGTGCGAAGTACGTGGAGGCCTACGAGTTGCTGACGGGCGAGACGTTCCGGTGAGTCGCTGGCTGTTGACAGGGGGTGCCGGTTACATCGGCAGCCACGTCGCGCGCGACCTTCTCGCATCCGGCCGTGAGGTTGTCGTCCTCGACGACTTGTCGAGTGGCATCCGCGAGCGCGTGCCCGGCGACGCTGAACTCGTCGTCGCTTCGGTTCTCGACACCGACGCGGTACGGCGCGCCCTGGAGGGGGTCACCGGCGTGGTGCATCTGGCGGCCAAGAAGGCCGTCGGTGAGTCAGTAGAGATGCCGCTCATGTACTACCGCGACAACGTGGGCGGCATGACCTCGCTGCTGCAGGCGATGGACGATGTCGGCACGCCGTGCATGGTCTATTCGTCGTCCGCCGCCGTCTACGGCGAACCGCCGTGGTCGCCGATCTCGGAGGACTCGCCGCTGGCGCCCCTGTCGCCGTACGGGGAGACAAAGGTGATCGGGGAGTGGATGGTGCGAGATGTCGCAACTTCACGGACGATGTCGTGGGTGGCCCTTCGCTACTTCAACGTCGCTGGTGCTGGGTCGCCTGACCTCGGCGATCCGAGCGTGAACAACCTCATCCCCATGGTGTTCCGGGCCTTGGACCAGGGCGAGGCGCCGCAGATCTTCGGCACTGACTACCCAACACCGGATGGATCGTGCATCCGCGATTACATCCATGTGAGCGACCTGTCGGCAGCGCATGTCGCCGCGGCTGACCTGGTCGAGCGGGAGTTGGTGGGTGTCGCCCTCAATGTCGGGACCGGAGTTGGCGCGAGCGTCGTCGAGGTGATGGATGCCGTGTCCTCGGTCGTGGGCCGCGATGTTCGAGCGCAAGCGGTCGGTCGTCGCGCGGGTGATCCGCCTGAGTTGGTGGCGCAGGTGGAGCGATCGCAGGAGATGCTCAGCTGGTCGGCTCAGCGCGGACTTACCGAAATGGTCGAGTCCGCCTACGCCGCGCGCCGCTAGCTCGGGATAGCGTCCTTTGCGATGGAGTCACCGAGCACAATCCGAAACACCGGGATGTAGCGACCGGCGTTGTCGGCGTACATCTCATAGGACTTCCAGATATCCACGAGCCGTTGGTAGAGCGCATCGCGCTCATCACCCTCAACCTCGACGAAGCGGCATGACCACGCGGCATCATCAATGAGAACGTATCCCTCGGAATGCTCGCGCGCGTTGAACACCCAGCCGGGCACCTTGGCCTGGCCAGCGTTGGATCCGGTGATAATCCAGTCGCCATCGACCCGCACCGAGAGCAGCGGGTTGGTGCGCCACTGACCGGACTTGCGGCCGAGCGTGGTGATCCACACGATGACCCCGCCCCCGGGGAACCGCCGCCAAATCCGGCCGCCGCTCACTTTGTGCACGACCCGATGGAGGGCAGTTGTCGCGCGCAGCGACGTTCCCCAGAAGGCGTCGTACAGCCGCTTGTCCATGGGGGGAGCGTACGCCGCCCCGGTTCGGCTACCCGTGGGCGAGGAGGTTGTGCAGGTGCGTCAAGTCATCGATGGCGAGGTCGGCCGGGTGTCCATTGAGAGCGGCTGTCACGGCACCGGAGGAGAGCCCGGCGGTGACGCCAGCGGCGGCGTCCTCGACGACGAGGCACTGCGCAACGTCAAGGCCCAGCCGGCGTGCTCCGGTGATGAACGGTTCCGGATGGGGCTTGCCGAAGGTGACATCCTCAACGCTGACGATGCCCGGTGCCTCGATCTCGGCCGCGCCGAGGCGGGCCTGCGCCAGTGCAAGGTCGGCACTTGTGACGACGATCCATGGCACCTCGCCGCCGAGCCATCGCAGGAGATCGTGGGCGCCACTCATGGCCACCACGCCGTCCAGATCAGTGCGCTCCGCGTCGACCTGCCACCGCCACAGTCGATCGAGTTCGTCGTCGGTCGCATCGGGGAAGCAGGAGCGGACCGTGGCGATCGCCGGCTGGCCGTGCAGGATCGTCAACCGATCCTCGACACCGTGCTGTTCTGCCCAAGCGCGCCAGGTGCGTTCAGTCGCGGCGGTGGAGTCCACGAGCGTGCCGTCCATGTCGAACAGGACCCCGCGGATCTCCCGAACATCGCCGTACCGCGTGGTGACCTGCACACAGGGAGTGTGCCAGCGCCTCGATGGGAGAGATGGTCGAAAATCGCCCACACTGACGCCCCATCGACCATTTGTCCCGCTAAGCGGGAGAAACGGCAGCAAGGGTGGGAGCCTTGGGGCATGGATGACGAGATCGCCCCGGCGGATCCGGCCCCCGCCTCGCGCGTCTGGCCCATGGAAGGCACCACCTGGGTCCTCACCGAGGTCCGCGACGAGCAGGGCGCGCACGCCGTGCCGGGGGGCATCCGCTCGACCTTCCAGTTCCTCGACGGCCACATCCACGTCGAGACCGGCTGCAATGCAGGCCACGCGAGCTCAAGCCTGGCCGCCGACACGCTCCAGATCGGTCCGATGGCCCTGACCCGAATGACCTGCCCCGACTCCGTCATGTGGGTGGAGCACGCCATCACAGCAACTCTCACCGGGACGGTGCCCTACCTGCACTCGGCCGACGTCCTGGCCCTCGGCCGGGCCGACCGGGTGCTCGTCTATCGCAGCGACCTGCCCCCGGCCGCGTAGGCCAGCGCCTCAGAACCCCCTGGGAATCCGTCCCTCGTTCAGGGCGACTTCACCCTATGAACGACGTACCCTGCTGGGGGTCCTTCTGGAGGTTTCATGCGCAAGGTGTTGATCGGCGTGGTCGCCGCGGCGCTCGTGGGCGCCGGTGCCGTGACGGCCGCAACGCCGGCCGCAGCGGCAGTCAGCAAAGTCGATCCCTTCAGTGTCATGGCCGACCTAGGTCCGCGGGTGACCTTCGACAGCGGCCGTGAGGACGGCGTCGGCAACCTGTCCGTCACCACGGGCAAGGGCACGGTGAACGGTGGAAAGGCCACCGTCGTCATCGTCGATCGCGTCGTCGCCCCCGGCAGCAAGAAGGACTCCGAGGTGCGCGACAACCAGGTCACCGTCGTCCTGAGCAAGGGCACCGTGATCGCGGAGGCCGTCGATGAGGATCCCAAGGGCGGCAAGCCCGAGACCTTGCACATCCTTCCCGTCGTCGGCGGCACCGGCGCCTACGCGTCGGCTCGCGGCACCCTGCTCATGCGCCCGGTGGGCAGCAAGTACCTGCTTGCCTACGACCTCTTCGCGGACAAGAAGATGAGCAAGAAGTCCTTCTCCTTCGCCGAGCCCGTGTCGACCAACACGGCCTCGGGTGGTCCTCGCGGGCTTGCTTCGATCAATCTCACACGTGCCGAGCAGGGTGATCTGTCCTACGTCGCGGTGACGACAATCCTCGGCGCACGCAAGGCCCCGAAGTACTCCATGGACCTGCAGGTCTTCGATGGCGCCAGCACGATCTTCGCCCGTGGTCTGGCCACCTCACTGCCTGGCGCGGGCAAGCCGGTCACCCTGTCCATCCTCGGCGGCACCGGCGACTACATCGGCAACCGCGGCGAACTCACGCTGAGCGCTGACGGCACCTCCATCGCCGCCAAACTCGCGACCCCCGGCGGCACGGCTAAGTCCTTGCCGTGGACGAATAGGGGCAAGACGTCGTACGACGATTCCACGGTGCTCGGTGAGGCGCTCTACGAAGGCGGTTCCACCAAGGTGGGCAAGCTCACCAGTGTTCGTAAGCCGCGCGCGAAGACCTCTCCTGTCTACTCCGCGAGCCTGCTCACCTACCCGGAGATTGGTGGCGTCCAACCGGTCGTCACGATGATCGAGCAGACCCTGCCCACCGGCACGATGCTGATCACCGGCATGAGTTTGGTGGGTTCCGACGGACCGCTCGCCGTCGTTGGCGGAGTGGGTGACTACGGCGGCGCCATGGGTGAACTCACCCGGGTTAGCTCAACGACCGCCGCAGGCAAGGCGACCTCGACCTTCTGGCGCTAGCCCGCCCCCTAGACTGGCCGGACCGCTCTCATCCCGAGGAGTCCCATGGCCCGCGTCGTCGTCGACGTCATGCTCAAGCCGGAGATCCTCGACCCCCAGGGTCGGGCCATCGTCGGGGCCTTCGGTCGCCTCGGCGTCCACGGGGTCGCTGATGTTCGCCAGGGCAAGCGCTTTGAGATCTCCCTGGACGGCGAACCCACCGACGAGATCCTCGCCGAGCTGCATCGCATGGCCGCCGAACTGCTGAGCAATCCGGTGATCGAGTCCTATGAGTTGCGAGTCGAACAGTGAGAATCGGTGTCGTCACCTTCCCCGGCTCGCTCGATGATCGTGACGCGCAGCGTGCGGTTCGGCTTGCCGGCGGCGATCCGGTCGCGTTGTGGCACGGCGACGATGACCTGAAGTCCGTCGATGCGGTCGTGATTCCCGGCGGCTTTTCCTACGGTGACTACCTTCGCTGCGGAGCCATCGCCAAGTTCGCCCGCGTCATGACGCGCATCATCCCGGCTGCGCAGCAGGGCCTGCCGGTTCTCGGCATCTGCAATGGCTTCCAGATCCTGTGCGAGTCGCATCTGCTCCCCGGCGCGCTGACCCGCAACGACCACCTGCACTTCGTCTGCCGCGACCAGCGCCTGCGCATGGAGCGCACCGACACCTTCTGGACCAACGTCTACGCCGCTGACGAGGAGATCGTCATTCCGTTGAAGAATGGCGAGGGGGGCTACGTCGCCGACGAGGACACCCTCGATCGACTCGAGGGCGAAGGACTCGTGGTTGCGCGCTACCTCGAGGTCAATCCCAACGGCAGCCGACGCGATATCGCCGGAATCTCCAATGCCGCCGGCACCATCGTCGGCCTCATGCCGCACCCCGAGCACGCGGTGGAGGCGCTCACCGGCCCGACGACCGATGGCCTGGGATTCTTCGCCTCTGCCGTGGCGGCCTTCGCATCTGCCTAGTGGCAGATCGACGAAATCAAAACGGGGCACTGTCCCATAATGCTTGTGTTGCCCCATGCGAAAGTCTGCTGCCGCGATCGCGTCCGTTGCCCTGCTCGCCCCGCTCGCCCTCGTCACGAGTGCCGAGGCGGGGAGTTACCAGACTCTCAATGAGCGGCGCCTGACCGGCTCGTCGCTCGGCATCGGTGATGTGCCGCGGTGGATGCAACGTCGTGAGCAGCCCAGCATGGAGCGTGAATACAACGCCGCGCCGACCAAGGGTCCAGATGTCTGCCTCGATGCCGACGGCAATGACGTGACCGGGCCGGTGCCCGCGCAGTCGATGTCATCGACGGTGACGACACGTCAAAACCTTGATGACTTCTCTTTCTACGAGATCAATTCGAACATCTACCAGTACGCCACTCGCGGCAAGGCCGAGAAGGCATGGGCGCAGATCCAGGACACCATCTGGGGATGCAACGGCACCATCACCGTGGCGGTGGAGGATGAGCTCGATGGCCAGCCCGTCACCGTCGACGTCATGGTCAACACCGAGGTGTCCGAGGCCCAGCGACTCTTCGGCACACCCGGCTACGCCCTGTTCTTCAATGTCGACCTGAGCGTCTATGCCTCGGATCTGGAGATCGACCTCATCGGCGACCAGTACGCCGTCTACCGACTCGCCGGGACGTCGATCATCCGGGTCGAGTACGCCAAGATCAATGCCAGTTCGCCGCTGACGATCGGCCGCAACTCCCGACTGTTCGTCAATGCCATGGCCAACGTCGTCGCCCAACGGGTGGAGAAGCGCGCCACGATGTAGCCCATCCGAGGGTGGGCCGCGTGGTCCACCGTTCGCCTCGTGGCAGGATCGGCCCGTGAGCCTGGATTCCGTGGCACGAGCCGAGTCCACCCCCGATGCGGAGCAGCCGTACGCCGATCTGGGCCTGAAGCCCGACGAGTACGACCGCATCCGCGAGATCCTCGGTCGCCGGCCGACCTCGAGTGAACTCGCGATGTACTCGGTCATGTGGAGCGAGCACTGCTCCTACAAGTCCTCCAAGGTGCACCTTCGTCAGTTCGGAGACAAGCAGCCCGAGGGTGGCTGGCCTCAACTCATGGTCGGCATCGGCGAGAACGCCGGCGTCGTCGATGTGGGTGACGGCTGGGCGGTCACCTTCAAAGTCGAGTCGCACAATCACCCGTCCTATGTCGAGCCCTACCAGGGCGCGGCCACCGGCGTCGGCGGCATCGTCCGCGACATCCTGTCGATGGGCGCGCGGCCGCTCGCTGTCATGGACCCCCTACGTTTCGGTCCGGCTGATGCGGCCGACACCAAGCGCGTGCTTCCTGGTGTCGTCGCGGGCATTGGTGGCTACGGCAACTGCCTCGGGCTGCCCAATATCGGCGGCGAGATCGTGTTCGACGAGACCTACGCCGGCAACCCGCTCGTCAACGCCCTATGTGTCGGGGCGATGAAGCATGAGGATGTCCATCTTGCTTCGGCCAAGGGCGTGGGCAACCTTGTCATCCTGTATGGCGCCCGCACTGGTGGGGATGGCATCGGCGGTGTCTCGGTGCTCGCCAGCGAGACCTTCGACGAAGACGGACCGGCCAAGCGTCCGAGCGTCCAGGTGGGTGACCCCTTTATGGAGAAGTTGCTCATCGAGTGCACCCTCGAAGTGCTGCACGCCGGACTCGTTGAAGGCATTCAGGACCTCGGTGGCGCTGGCATCTCCTGCGCCACCAGCGAACTGGCGTCCAACGGCGAGGGCGGCATGCACGTCGAACTCGACCGCGTGCTGTTGCGCGACCCATCGCTCTCGCCGGAGGAGATCCTCATGAGCGAGTCGCAGGAGCGTATGTGCGCAGTCGTCGCACCACACAATGTCGATGCGTTCATGGACATCTGCCGCAAGTGGGAAGTCGAGGCCGTCGTCATCGGTGAGGTCACCGACACCGGCCGCCTCACCATCGACTGGCACGGCGAGCGTGTCGTCGACGTTCCACCGCGCACGGTCGCGCACGAAGGGCCGGTTTACCACCGTCCTATGGAGCGTCCGCATGATCTCGACGCCCTCGCGGCCAATGACGCAGGTGCGTTGCCGCGGCCGAAGACCGCGGAGGAGATCCGGGCGACGCTGCTGACCATGACGGCAGCACCCAACCTCGCGCACAAGGGGTGGGTCACCAGCCAGTACGACCGCTACGTGCTCGGCAACACCGTCCTAGCGCAACCGGAGGACTCCGGCATGATCCGTATCGATGAGGAGAGTGGTCTCGGCGTCGCGATCTCGACGGACTGCAACGGCCGCGTCGTGCGCCTCGACCCGTACAACGGTGCCAAACTCGCCCTCGCCGAGTCGTATCGCAACGTCGCGGTCACCGGGGCCAAGCCGCTCGCGGTCACCAATTGCCTGAACTTCGGCTCGCCCGAGGATCCCGAAGTCATGTGGACCTTCGCCGAAGTTGTACGCGGGCTTGCCGACGGCTGCCTCGAACTCGGCATCCCCGTCACCGGCGGCAACGTCAGCTTCTACAACTCCACCGGTGAGACCGCGATCCTGCCGACGCCGGTCGTTGGCGTCCTCGGTGTCATCGAGAACGTCGAACGTCGTACGCCGATGGCCTGGGGTCCCGACGGTGACCTCATCTTTCTCCTCGGTGACACGGGCGAGAATTTTGCCGGCAGCGAATGGGCGCACGTTATGCACGGCCATCTCGGTGGCATCGCGCCGCAGGCAGATCTGGCGCGCGAGAAGCTCCTCGGTGAGGTCCTCATCGCCGCATCACGCGACGGCATGCTCACCGCGGCACACGATGTTTCCGACGGTGGTGTCGCCCAGGCGCTGGTGGAGATGGCGCTGCGGTCCGGCGTCGGTGCGCGCACCCAGGTGCCCGATGGGCTCGATCTGGCCGTCTTCCTCTGGTCGGAGTCCCCCGGCCGGGCGATCGTGGTCGTGCCGCCGAGCGAGGAACGTCGATTCACCGAGATGTGCGCCGCGCGCGGCTTGCCGGCCTACCGGATTGGCGTTGTCGACTCCGGGCCCACGGACGAGCAGGTGTTGCAGATCGACGACGTGGTAGTCACCCTTGGTGAATTGCGCGAGGCGCACGAATCGACGTTCCCGAACTTCTTCGGGCCTGCGCTAGCCGGCTAGGCGTCGTGGCTTACTACGACGTGACAGGGGCCACGGGCGAAATCCCACTCTCCTCCAGGAGTGCGTAGACTTCGTTCGCGCGGTAGCGACGGTGACCACCCAGCGTGCGAACCGCGGAGAGCTTGCCGGACTGCACCCAGCGGGACACCGTCTTGGGGTGCACCCGGAAGAGGTTGGCCACCTCGGCCGGCGTGAGCAATCGCTCGTGGTCTGGCTGCCCCGTCATGTGATCCCCCGATCAATGGGCTGTTGGCGAGACCCTACCGGAATTCGGGCAATCCGCCTCTCGAGGAATTCTGTCCCCTCGTGGGGGGACTCAGCCCGCCCGCAGCACCATGGAGTCTGAGCCAGCGGTCAAGGTGAGCACCTCACCATCGAGCGACCACATCGGATCAGCCTCCAGGAAGCTCCCCACCAGCAGGTCCTGCTCCATGAGCGCCGGTTCGCAGGCCATCATCGTCATAGCGATCGGTCCCACGGTGATCTGCGTCGCGGTGTACGTCGCCTCGCCATTCATGGTGTTGCAGCCGGCATTTGCGGAGACCGAGTCCTCGAGCGTGGTGATGACGATGGTCGAACCGCTCACCGGTTCCACCGACGAGCCCCCCATGGTCATCTCCGCGACGGTGAACGCCTTGCCGTAGAGCACCGCCGGGTCGGGCTCGGCGGCCCCATCGTTGGCCGAACCTCCGCACGCGGTCATCGTCAACGCTGTGGTCAACAGTGCACAGGGGAGGAGGAGGCGGGGCATCTGCCCAGGCTACCCCGACGCGACTGGGAATCCTCACCCGTTGCGGCCCGCGATAAAGGTGGAGATGCTGTGCCCGTGGCAGATGCAATGAGGGAATCAGTTGACCGGGGTGGCGCCTGGGCCGTGATCGGCGCGGGGCCACACGGCCTTTCGGCGTTGAAGGCCCTCCTCCAGGCCGGGCTCGATGCCGACGGCTTTGAACGAGACGCGGACCTCGGCGGCAACTGGAACTTCCACGCCGAGAACTCCCGGGTGTATGAGTCGACCCACCTGATCTCCACCAAACCGTTCACTCAGTTCCCGGACTTCCCGATGCCGGACGCCTACCCGGACTATCCCTCGCACTGGCAGGTGCACCGCTACTTCCGCTCCTACGCGGAGCACTTCGGCCTGCTCGATCACCTGTCGCTCAACACCGAAGTGGTTGAGGTCACAGCCGTCGACAACGACCGCTGGGATGTCACCGTCCGTGATCGCTCCACCGGAGATGAACGCACCATGCGGTACGCCGGTGTCGTCATTGCCAATGGCCACAACTGGTGGCCGAAGATCCCGCAGTACCCCGGACAGGAGTCGTTCACCGGCGAGATCCTGCACTCGGCCAACTACAAATCCGCTGATGCCGTGCGCGGCAAGCGGGTCCTCGTCGTCGGCGCCGGCAACACCGGGTGCGACGTTGCCGTGGAGAGCGCGCAGAACGCCAAGGAGACCTACCACTCGACGCGCCGTGGCTATTACTACAACCCCAAGTACGCCTTCGGTCGGCCGAGCGACCAGACGGCCGATCTCATGCTCGCCATGCGTATCCCGCTCGCCGTACGTCGAGTGATGTTCAAGGCCACCTTGCGATTGACGGTGGGTGACTTCACCAAGTTCGGTCTGCGCAAGCCCGACCACGCGTTCTTCGAAACACATCCGATCGTGAATCAGCAACTCGTGTATTACGTCGGTCATGGCGACATCGCGCCGAGGCCCGATGTCGAGCGCTTCGACGAAGACACGGTTCACTTCACCGATGGCACGAGCGAACAGGTCGACACCGTGGTGTTCTGCACCGGCTATCTGGCGAAGTTCCCCTTCCTTGATGAGTCCCTGCTCAACCTCGATGGGGATCATCCGGTGCTGGCGCGGCAGATCTTCACTCCGGCCAGCCCCACGCTGACCGTCTCCGGTCTCATTCAGCCCGACAGTGGCCAGTGGACGATCGCCCACTGGCAGGGCGTGCTCATCGCGACCTACGCCGCGCTGCGTGCGGAAGACCCCACTGCCGCGCAGCGGTTCTACGACGCGATGGTGGGCGAGGTCGATGTGCGCTTCACCGGCGGAACCGACTACAAGGACTCCACCCGGCACTACTACGAGATCGCCCACCAGGAGTATCTGCAGGCCCTTGAGCGCGATCTCGCGGCGCTTGATCCGGTGCCGTCGCGATGAGTCGGCGTCGACCGCCGAAGGTCATGCGACTGTGGGATTGGTCGCTGCCCCCGACCGGCGCTCACCGTGAGGTGCTCTCGATCGTGCCCGAGGGCTGGCATGACGAGCCGCGCGCGACCCGCAAGCCACCGCTGCTCTTCATCCACGGCCTCGCTCACGGTGCGTGGTGCTGGCGGGAGCACTGGATGCCGGCTGCTGCCGACCGTGGCTTCCCGACGTTTGCTGTGTCACTGCGCGGCCATGGGGATTCCGGTGGTCGCAAGCGGATTGGTCGCACGCTGATGCGCCACTACGTGCACGACGTCATGCAGACCATTGCCGAACTGCCGCAGCCGCCGGTCATCGTCGGTCACTCGATGGGTGCCCTCATCGCGCAACTGGTCGCCGACCGCTATCAGCCGCGTGCCCTGGCACTGCTGACACCGGCACCCCTTCAGGGCGCGGCCGGCATCATGGTCAAGCTTGCGCGGAAGCGGCCGCTGGACGCCGCCAAGGTCGTGGCCGGGGGCACCTTGCCGTTGCGCGCGGAGGACCTCTTCCCCGGACTCGATGAGACGACGGCGGCCCGTTACATCGACCGGCTCGGCCGCGAGTCGCCATGGGCGCAGTACGAGTTGCTCATCCCGAAGAAGATCGGTCCGGTACGCGCGCCGGTGCTCGTGGTGGGCACCCCGGAGGATCGAGTGGTCGACGAGGCGGCGACCGTACAGACAGCTGCGGCGTACGGCATCGAGCCGGTGTGGATTCCGGGGATCGGCCACGACCTCATGCTCGATGTGGGTTGGGAGAAGCCACTGTCCGTCATCTTGGACTGGATCGACGAGAACACCTAGTCTGCGGACATGTCCGACCCGGCACTAGCGGCACAGCTCCAGGCCTGTCTGACGGCGTACTCGATGGACCGCAAGCCCGACCGCGACGTAGAGAAGGCGGCGGTAAAGGCGACGCTCGCCTTACTCACTGACAAGGCGCCCGGCCGCAGCGTTGAGGTGCGCATCCCGCCGTACGCCGCGGTGCAGGTCATCGAAGGGGTCCGCCACCGCCGCGGCACCCCCGCCGCCGTCGTCGAATGCGACGCGCGCACCTGGATCGAGCTCAGCACCGGCGCCATCACATGGGAGGGGGCCCGGGCCGAGGGCCGGGTGGCCGCCAGCGGGGAGCGAAGCGACCTATCTGCGTATCTGCCGCTGGCCTAGCCGCCAAGGTCACGATTCGGACAAAACGTGGAGGGAATCTGCCCCCAATGGATGCCGGATGGGGGGCTTCCCCCTAGGCTCGCCAGAGCCATGGACTCGGAGGTCATGTGAGCACCGCAATTCGGCTATCGGGCCTACGCAAGACGTTTGGTGACGTGGTTGCTGTCGACAACGTCGACCTCGAGGTGGCCGATGGT
Organism: Candidatus Nanopelagicales bacterium; assembly: GCA_038108715.1. Taxonomy (GTDB): domain Bacteria; phylum Actinomycetota; class Actinomycetes; order S36-B12; family S36-B12; genus Mxb001. Next base: position 17,986 of record JAYNIC010000004.1, read on the forward strand.
GAGTTCCTCACCCTCCTCGGGCCCTCGGGCTCCGGCAAGACCACCGTCCTGCGCATGATCGCCGGCTTCGAGCAGCCCACCGCGGGCACCATCGAACTTGCAGGCGTGGATGTCACCGGTACCCCGCCTTACAACCGGGACGTCAACACCGTCTTCCAGGACTACGCGCTCTTCCCACACATGAATGTCCTCGACAACGTCGAATACGGCCTGCGGGTGAAGAAGGTCCCCAAGGCCGAGTGCCGATCCCGTGCGCAGGAGGCACTCGACGCCGTACGCCTCGGTGATTACGGCGAGCGCAAGCCGAGCCAACTCTCCGGCGGCCAGCGGCAGCGCGTGGCCCTCGCGCGGGCTCTGGTCAATAAGCCGCAGGTCCTCCTCCTCGATGAGCCGCTCGGCGCGCTCGACCTCAAGCTGCGCGAGCAGATGCAGGTGGAGTTGAAGGAACTGCAGCGCGAGGTCGGCATCACCTTCGTCTTCGTCACGCACGACCAGGAAGAAGCACTCACGATGTCCGATCGCATCGCGGTCTTCGACGCTGGGCGCATCGCCCAGATCGGTTCGCCCACTGAGATCTATGAGCACCCCCACACCCCGTTTGTCGCGGGCTTTGTCGGCGTTTCGAACCTGCTCGAGGCTGGCGCTGCGGCAACCATCCTGGCTCGCGAAGGCACCTGGTCGGTTCGGCCGGAGAAGATCCGCGTCATGCTCGGAGAGGCAACCGCTGAGGGTAACGAGCGCGCGGCTGCCGGGACGATTCACGAGGTCGTCTACGTCGGAATGGCGACTCGATTCTTCGTTGATCTCGATGCTGGCGGCACGCTCATCGCCGTACAGCAGAACTCACACGCGTCCTCGGCGGACGTCAATGCCATGAGGGGACAGCGTGTGACCTTGTTGTGGAACACCGAAAACGAGATCCAGGTCGGATCCTGACGGTGTTCACAGGACCGCTACCAACCGGGTCGGTCCACGAAAGAGAAGGAGGAGCAGGTGCAGAAGACGCAGCTGCTGAAGATGCTGGCCGTTGGCGGTGCCGCGGCTTTGGCTCTGGCCGCCTGTGGCGGCGGGAGCGATAGCGGATCGGGTGCAGCACCCGATGTGCCGATGTACGAAGGCCCCGTCGGTGACGGTGAGGGTCAGCTCAACATTCTCGCGTGGCCGGGCTATGCCGAAGACGGCAGCACCGATCCCGCGGCTGACTGGATCACTCCGTTCGAGGAGGCTACGGGCTGCCAGGTCAACGTCAAGGTGTTCGGCACCTCCGACGAGGCCGTCAAGCTCATGCAGGGCGGTGGCTGGGACGTGGTTTCTGCCTCCGGTGACGCAACGCTGCGCCTGATCTACGGCAGCAATGTGCAGCCGGTGAACACCGACCTCACCCCCAACTACGCCGACATCTTCCCCGATCTGAAGATGCAGTCGCACAACAGCGTCAACGGCGTCGCCTACGGCATGCCGCACGGCCGCGGCGCGAATCTGCTGGTGTGGAACAAGGATGTCGTGGGCGAGACGGACTCCTGGTCGATCATGTTCGAGCCTGATTCCCCCGCTGCCGGCGGTGTGGGCCCGTACGACTCGCCCATCTACATCGCGGATGCGGCCGTCTACCTGATGGCGACGCAGCCCGATCTGGGTATCACTGATCCGTACTCACTCGATCAGACGCAGTTCGATGCCGCGATCGCGCTGCTCAAGCAGCAGAAGGGCCTGGTCAGTGAGTACTGGAGCGACTACAACAAGCAGATCGAGGCCATCACCAACGGCACGATGACCGGTGCCACGTCGTGGCAGGTCCTGGTCAACTACTACCCCGAGAACATCGGGGCGACCAAGGCCAAGGAAGGTGCCACCGGCTGGTCCGACACCTGGATGATTGCCAAGGACACACCCAACATCAACTGCGCCTACAAGTGGCTGGACTGGATTGCCTCCCCGGAGATCAACCAGCAGGCGACCGCGTGGTTCGGCGAGGCCCCGAGCAACGTCAAGGCATGCGACATCGATCCGCAGCAGTGCACGGACTACCACGCGGGCGAGACGGCCTACTGGGAGAACGTCTACTACTGGAACACCCCGACCGAGGTGTGCCTCGACGGCCGCACGGACGTCAAGTGCGTGCCCTACTCGGAGTGGTCGAAGGCCTGGTCGGAGCTTCGCTCCTAAGGGATCCATCTAGCTGAAAGGCGGCGAGGGAACAGTGGCAGCAACGACGGCCAATCCCCCGAAGGGGGGTTTCGGCTACCGGCATCCGCGGGCACGGCTCGCAGCGTTGCTGGCCGCGCCGATGACCTGGCTGGTCGTTGTCTACCTCGGTTCCCTCGCCGCCCTCTTCCTCACCGCGTTCTGGACGGTCGACGGATTCACCAGTGCCGTCGTCCGCACTTTCACCCTCGACAACTTCATCGAGGTCTTCACCACGCCGGCGTATCTGCAGACCATGCTGCGCACGCTGGGCATCGCCGTCGCCGTGACGATCGTGTGCCTCGTCCTCGCCGTGCCGGTTGCCTACTTCATGGCCCGGGTGGCGCGGCCGCGGTGGCAGCCGCTGCTGGTGGCGATGATCCTCACCCCACTGTGGGCGTCGTACCTGGTCAAGGTCTACGCCTGGCGGGCAATGCTCACCCCGGAGAACGGCGTCATCGCCTGGTTCCTGAGCCCCTTTGGCCTGGGCGGCCCCGGTTTCGGTGAGTTGGGGATCATCATCACGCTCACCTATCTCTGGCTGCCGTACATGATCCTGCCGGTGTACGCAGGGTTCATTCGGCTGCCGAACTCGATGCTCGACGCATCGGCGGATCTAGGCGCCAAGGGTTGGCGGACTTTCCGCAGCGTCATCATCCCGATGATCTTCCCCTCGGTCGTCGCGGGCTCGATCTTCACGTTCTCGCTCAGCCTCGGTGACTACATCACCGCGCAGATCGTGGGCGGGAAGGTCATCATGCTGGGCAACGTCGTGCAGCAGAACTACGTGACCAACCTGCCCTTCGCTGCAGCGTTTGCGACGATCCCCGTGGTGATCGTGCTCATGTACCTCGCCATCGTGCGACGTTCTGGCGCCCTGGAGAACCTGTGACGACCAGTCGCGGCACCAAGGTTGCCCTCAGCATCTTCGCGGTCATCGCATTTGCCTTCGTCTATGTGCCGCTGGCCGTCGTTCTCATCAGTTCCTTCAACGCTGGCGACACCCTCGCCTGGCCACCCCAGGGATTCTCGACGCAGTGGTGGGGCAAGGCCATCGACAATGAAGGCGTCCGCAACGCCATCGTCACGAGTGTGATCCTCGGTCTGGTGGCGACCGCGGTCGCGTTGTTATTCGGCCCACTCGCGGCGCGTTCGCGTTAGCGCGTCAACTTATTCGGCCAGGATGCGGGATGTCTGGTCATCATCCTGCCGATTGCGCTGCCGGGCATCGTCACCGGTATCGCACTGAACAACGTCTTCACGAGCTATCTCGGCGGACTCACCTTCATGACGCTGGTAGTGGGCCATTCGACGTTCTGCATCGTCGTGATCTACAACAACGCCATCGCGCGTCTGCGTCGCATGGGCGGCAACATGGAGGAGGCCTCGGCCGATCTCGGTGCCCGTGGCTTCACGACATTCCGCCGCGTCACGTTCCCACTCATGCGCTCGGCCATTCTCGCCGGTGCGGTGCTCGCCTTCGGGCTCAGTTTTGACGAGATCATCGTCACGACATTCACGGCCGGTCCGGGGATCACGACTCTGCCGATCTGGATCTACCAGAACCTCTTCCGCCCCAACCAGGCGCCGATCGTCAATGTCGTGGCGGCCGCCCTCGTGATCGTGTCGATCATCCCGATCTACATCGTGCAGAGATTCTCCAGCGCCGATGAGCGCGGCGGTGGGGTCATCTAGCTCGGGCGTCAGCCGCAGAAGTCGGTGACCGAACCGCTTTGTCCACCGAGTGCCTCGGCGGCCTGCTGCGTCGTCACGCCCTTGCCGTCGGAGGCGGCGACCGCCAGCCAGTTAGCGCCGTACGCGATGTCGGAGAGGCCGTCATTCCCCTCCGCCTGCGTACACAGGGTGGACTTGACGTCATCGAAATCGTCTACGGAGTCCGCGACGGCTACGACGACCGCGCCCGTGGTGCCGGTCAGGCAGGTTACGGCCCGAGCCACGACGCCGTCCTGGAGGTCTTCGACGGAGGAGTCGGTGCACTCGATGCCCGCGTCGGTCAGGCGCGGAACGACGTCATCGACCGTGAGCGTGCTGGCACCGGATCCGCCGCCGCAGGCGACGAGCAGCAGAGCGGCTGTGATCGTGAGCGAGGCCAGGGCGGTGCGACGGCGTGAGGTCATGGCCTGAGGTTAGCGGAGAGACTTCACGCCTATCGTTCCGCCGCTGACGCACAGGCCCGTGTCTTTGTGCAGGGTGCGATTGAGGGCCCAGGACGGCAGGGTGAGGGTGAGGTCGCTGCCGCTGCGCTTGGCCGTGGCGTTCCACAAACTGTCGACCGTCCCCGAGACGGTGAGTACGACCTTGGTCGGGATCGGTGCGACCAGTTCGAGGTGGGCGCACATGCCGTTGTTCCAGGTCGAGTCCACGACGAGACGGTCGGCACCCGGAGATGGTGTGGGCGTTGGTGTGGGCGTCGGTGTGGGTGTCGGTGTGGGTGTCGGTGCCGGCTGTCCCGCGAGCGACACCGTGCCGTTCACGCACAGGCCGGTTGCGGTGTAGGTGGAACCGGCAGCAATGGTGCGGGCCCAGGATGGTGCGGTCAATCGCGTCAGGCTGCCGCTGCTACTCGTGGAGGCGTTCCACACGCTGGTGAGAGTGCCGGAGATGCTGACGTCGACGTACGACCATGTCTGCGCCGATGCTGTGCCGTTGGCGATGGCGACGTGAACGCACATGCCCGTTGGCCATTGGGAGTCCACCACCAGTGCGGTCGTCAGCGCACCGGGAACCGTGGGTGTGGGCGTCGGCGTCGGTGTTGGTGTCGGTGTGGGCGTCGGCGTGGGCGTCGGTGTGGGCGTCGGCGTGCTCCCCATCATGGATTGCAGCAGCGCCACCTTGTTGGCATGCACCGTGCGCCAGTCGTCGGTGAGCACCCCGCCGGTGTCACCGGAGTTGGGATTCCAGGACCAGAATGTCCAGCTCATGCCCTTGGCCGCGAGGTAGTCGGTGAACTGCGTGATCCAGCGACCTTCGACGGTGTCGGTCGTGACGTTCTTGGCGCCGAACTCACCGATGAGGATGGGGGCGATCCGCTGATCGTGGATGTAGCCGAAGCCCTTCTGCCAGCGGTCGGCCAGGATGGCGGACATGTTCGGGTCGCTGAACCAGGGTTGGGCGAAGACGCCGGGACCGTACTCGTGCGGTGAGTAGACGAGGCGATCGGCAACGTTCAAGCGCACCGGGTTGTTGCGCACCCCTTCGAGATTTCCGCCCCACCAGTGCCGATCGAGCTGCTGGCCCCCTGCCACGGCGCCCTCGATGCCTTCCACGACGATCAGCTTCTTTGGCGCGATGGTGAGCACCGCGTTCCCGGCACGCTCGGCGGCGCGCCGCCAGTCGGTGGCGGAGCCGTCACCCCAGGTTGCGCGTCCGTGCGGTTCGTTCTTGAGGTCGAAGGCCACGACGTTGTCGTCGTCGCCGTACCGCTGGGCCATCATCTTCCACGTGGCGATCCAGTCCGCCTCGCTGTAGCCGTTCTGTCCGTACCAGAGGTCGTACATGAAGCCGTCATCGGCGAGGGAGTGGTTGTCGAGGATGATCATCAGACCGAGTCGATCGGCCTCGTCCACGATGATGTCCATCACCTGCAGCGGGGTCTTGCCCGCGAGTTCGGCGTTCTTGCCCCCGCCGTAGTCAATGCCGTTCGTGGCGGCCGAATTCACCGCCTGCACGGAGAACGGCATGCGGATCGTGTTGAACCCGAGGTCCTTGATCTGGCGGAGCATGTCCTTGTAGTCGCGGGACCACAGGCCGTGGGGCGCATGGGTTGCGGTCTCGAAGCCGAACCAGTTGACGCCCTCCCACACAACGGTCTTGCCGGAGGCGTCGACGATGCGATTGCCGTCAGTGTGCAAGGGGTACGCCGTACCCGCGCTAGCAGCACTGGCTGCCTGGAGGCCCAGCCCGCCGGCGAGGAGGGCGAGGAGTGTGCCGATCAGGAGTGCGATGCGCCGTACCGTCATGGTGTCTCCCTTGTCGTGGTTCGGTTCGCTTCAGGGTTTCCTTCGGCCATGTGGGTGTCGCGGTGAGTGGTGGGTTCTCAGGCAACTCCACGGAACGCCTTAGCGGAGTACTCCGTTGAGTAGGCAGGTGACCGTGGAGCCGCCTACGAGTGCACTGCACGTGGTCAGGCTGGGCAGTCCGCTCGCGGTGGTGTCGGTGAAGCCGAAGGTCGTGGACGCACCCGCCGCGAGAGTGCCATTCCAGGACGCGTTGCTCGCCGTGAGGACGCCGCTCTTCACTCCACCCACGGCATTCCAGGGGGATCCGGCCGAGCCGGCCCACGGGATCGCCACTGACCAGTCCGCGATGGCGCTGGTGCCGGTGTTGCGCACCGTGACGTCGACGGTGCGGCCGCTGCCCCAGTCACTGACGACCTCGACCCTGACCTCAAGGCCGCTGCCGGTGGTGGGCGTGGGCTCCGGAGTCGGGGCAGGTGCCGGTGCGGCCGTGCGGTCGGCGCAGTAGCCGAAGGAGGTCGGGCTGCCGGCGGTGATCATGTGGTTCCACTCCGCGCCGCCAACGCTCACGGTGCCGTCGGGCTGGGTGGTGCGGACGCCATTCCACAGCGAGGTGATGGTGATGCCGGAGGGCAGGTCGACGCGCCAATGCTCGCTGAGTGTCGACGTGGTGCTCACCTCGACATTGCTGCAGAAGCCGGTGCCCCAGTCGCTGCTGATGGTGGTTGTCGCGGTGATGCCCTCGGTCATGCCGGGCATGTCTGGCATCGGGGTGGGAGTCGGCTCCGGCGTAGGAGCGGGCGTGGGTGTTGGTGTGGGCGTCGACGCACCGCTGCCGTCGAGGGTCACATCGGAGCAGGCGTAGAACGCTTCGGGGGAATCGCTGCGCTGCCAGACGGTGTAGAGCATCTGGCGGCCGTCGCGCTCGGGCAGGTCGAGACGGATGGTCGCCGTGGACTCGCGAGCGCGGGGGCCCGACTCGTAGACCTCCTCGAGGTCATTCCACGCCAGTGGCTTGGTGGGGTCGTAGGTGGGCTTGCTCAGGTAGACGCGGTAGTACTGCGTCGCATGCGGTGCCGTTGAGGTCCAGGTGAGGGTGTACTTGCCGTCCGCGTCGGGGACGAGGTTGGTGACCGGCCACTGGTCGGTGGGCACATCGAAGGCTGCGTACGCCGGATCGCCCGCCGAGCACAGTTGGCCGTCGGGAATCGTCGACTCGTGCGCACCGGCGACACCGCCATCGCGCACCCCCATCCAGTCGTAGAGCGCTTGGGGGTTGGCTGCCCACGCATCAGCGCACACGTCGTTCGTGCTGTACGGGTAGTCGTTGTAGCAGGCCCAGATACGGCTGGCCGGGTCGGTCATGGTGCCGTGGGCCTGCGCGGTCGGCGCTGCGACGACGGCGGTGAGCAGTCCACCGGTGAGTGCTGTGGCACTCGTGAGAGCGAGCATGACGCGCGAACCCTGCATGTGTCCTCCTTGGTTGGCGTACCCCTAGGAGATCGGACCGATGCGGGCAGATGTGGGC
>JAYNIC010000005.1:0-1936 GCA_038108715.1 Candidatus Nanopelagicales bacterium
GCGGGTCCTTCCGGTTCTCGGTGAGGGTCGCGATGCTGTGCTTGTCGCGCACGGCCATGTGTTGCGCATCCTCACCGCCACCTGGCTCGGCCTTCCCGCCGTCGACGGGCGTCTGTGGGTCTTGGACGCTGGATCGTTATCCCTTCTCGGCTACGAGAGGGACCAGCGGGCCATCGTCGCGTGGAACACCTGACCGCCCGTGCCAAGCGGCGCGGCCCTCGGCCACGTAGCATGGCGTTATGCCCGTGACCCGATCCTCCATCGTTGCCTCAATCGCAGCGATCGCCCTTGCTGCCTCGGCCTGCGCGTCGTCGGCAGACGGTGAGTCGGGAGGATCCTCAGGCGCTTTGACATTGCCCACACAGGCTGACGAGCTCGTAAAAGACACCCCGACATCCGAGGGCACCGCGACCGACGACTACCGCTGCTTCGTGTTGGCCACTAACTTGCCTGAGGATCGGTTCATCACCGGAGTGCGCTTCGTACCAGGGAATGCGGCACTGGTTCATCATGCGATTTTGTACCGCGTCTCTCCTGGACAGGAAGAGGCCGCGGCCAAGCGGGATGCGGACGATCCGGGTGAGGGTTGGTCGTGCTTCGGCGGCCCTAATCTGCCCGCGGCTGCCGACTCCAATGCCTTGTCCTCGCTCGATAGTGCACCGTGGCTGGCTGCTTGGGCGCCCGGTGGTCGGGAGGCACGTTACCCCGAGGGAACCGGCGTTTTCGTGCAAGCGGGTAGCAGCGTCATTCTGCAGGTGCATTACAACCTGCTCGGTGGCAGCGGTGAGGATGCGACGTCGGTCGAACTCAACACCGTCGGAGCCGATGCGGATCTTCGTCGCCTAGAGACGATGCTCCTCCCTGCACCGGTGGAATTGCCGTGTCAGCCCGACGAATCCGGTCCGCTGTGCGATCGAGATGCTGCAGTCGCGGACACCATTGAGCGCTTCGGCGGCGAAGCGATGCGCACCATCTGGGGTCTTCAATTCATGTGCGGCGGGGATCTGACGGACCCCCAGGCCGGAGCCACCACCTCGTGCACCCACAGGGTGCGGGCGCCCATGACCGTCTACGCGGCGGCTGGACATATGCATCTGCTGGGCCGCAGCATCTCGATCGTGGCGAACGAGGGCACGAAGGGCGAAGAACTGCTGCTCGATATCGAGTCCTGGGACTTTGACAACCAGGGCGGTCGACCCCTCACACCGTCGGTTGACCTCGCCGCGGGAGACACACTGACGGTGACGTGCACGCACGACACGGGGCTGCGCGACCTTCTTCCGGCGCTTGCCGACACCGAGCCGCGCTACATCACCTGGGGTGATGGCACCACCGACGAGATGTGCCTGGGCATTCTCACCGTAAGCGCCATCGAGACGGGGAACGACGCCGAATGAAGAAGGCGTGGCGGATCACCCGGATCACCCTCGGGGTGATCTTTCTCATCCTGGGCACCATCTCGATCGCAGCGAGTGTTGCTGCGGCGGGTGCCGTTGCCGGCGTGGACGCCACCGTGGGGCGGTCCGGGGTAGTCGCCCAACCCTTTGGGTCGGTTTCCTCTGAGCCGAACCAGATCGCCGTCATCACGGACAGTGTGTCGGCGACATGGGAGCTACCCCAAGAGCCCGACTGGGTCGCCACAACACTCGCCCTTCTCGGCACCGACGCGGAAACGGCTGTCCAGGACGTCGGTGACTTCGTGTTCATCGTGACACCCGATCAGGCGGACGAGATCTTCGTCGGGCTAGCTCCGGTGGGTGATGTCGACGCCTATCTCGACGGTACGCCGTACGCCGTGGCCGTATCGAATGGCGAACAGTGGCCGACCATTTCTGTACCCGGAGAAGGGGTGCCGGCCGCCCTACCCGAAGCGTCCGGGATCTGGTCGATCTCGGCCGTCGGTGCCCCTGCCGAGCTTCCACTCGAAGCGCTGAAT
>JAYNIC010000005.1:1946-9410 GCA_038108715.1 Candidatus Nanopelagicales bacterium
GAATGGGTCAACGCTCGTGCTGATGAACGCTGATGGTTCCCCCGGCGTGGCGGCGTCCATGCGCATGGAGTACCGCGTTCCGGATGCGACACGCGCGATGGAAGGAAGTGCCGTGTCGGCCGCCGCCGGGGCGATCGGCGGATTCGCGCTGATCCTTCTCGGTGCATTCATGATCGTCGGCCGCCGTCGCCGCGGACGCCACGCGTGAGATCGGGAATCACGTGACCGGCCGCGACGACGATCGGCGCGTGTGGACCGTCCCCAACGCCCTGAGTCTCCTGCGACTGCTGCTCATTCCGGTTTTCCTCTGGCTGGTACTCGGCCTCCAGGCCGACATGTGGGCAGTCGTGGTCCTTGCCGTGTCGGGGGTGACGGACTGGGCCGACGGTGTGATCGCGAGGCACTTCGACCAGAGCAGCGCGCTCGGACGGCTCCTTGACCCCCTCGTCGACCGACTCACCATCGCGGCCACCCTCGTCGGTCTGGCGCTGCGGTCCCTCATCCCGTGGTGGCTGGTGGCACTACTTGTCGCGCGTGAACTCCTCCTCCTGGCCCTGGTGCCGGCGCTGCGACGGCGCGGCATCGTGGCGCTGCCCGTGCACTACCTCGGTAAAGCGGCGACGTTCGCCCTGTACTGGGGCTTCCCCTTTATCCTCGCGGGCGCCGGTGTAACGGAATGGCAGCAGGTGGTCAGCGCCCTGGGATGGGCTTTCGTCATTTGGGGGACTGCGCTGTACTGGTACGCGGCACTGCTTTACGTGGACCAAGCCCGACGTATCGCGCGGGGTGCCTCGACGAGGGGGTGAGCATGCGGGCGGTAGTCATGGCGGGCGGCCTCGGCACCCGCCTACGCCCTCTCACGACCGGTGTTCCCAAACCACTTCTCCCGGTTGTGGGTCGACCGATGGTGGAGCACATGCTCCTGCTGGCTCGCGAGCACGGGATTAGCGAGGCCGTCGTCACCGTTCAGCACCTGGCGCCGATGCTGCGTCGCCGACTGGGGGACGGGGCCGACCTCGGCATGTCGATCACCTACGGAACCGAGCCAGGGCCGCTCGGTACCGCGGGTGGAGTTCGCTTGGCGGTTGCGGGCGACGATGACCAGGCGCTGCTGGTGCTCTCGGGTGACGCCGTCACCGACGTCAATCTTGGTGACATCATGCGCCGCCACGCGGAGTCCGGTGCGCAACTCACGATGGGTCTTACTCGTCGGGACGACCCGCGCGAATTCGGGCTGGTCGCCCTTGACGATGATGGGTGGGTACGCCGATTCCACGAGAAGCCCGAATGGGGTGAGGTCTTCGGCGACACCGTAAGCACCGGGATTTACGTGGTCTCAGCCGAGGTCCTCGCGCGTATTCCGCCGGATACGCCGTGGGATTGGTCAAAGCAGGTCATTCCGGATCTCTTGAGAAGCGGGGCGCCGGTCGCCGGTGTCGTTGTGAATGGCTACTGGGAGGACGTCGGCGATCTGGCGGCGTACCGGCAGGTGCAGGTTGACACGCTTGATCGTCGGGTCCGCCTGTCAATTCCTGGCAGCGATCGCGGTGATGGCGTGTGGATCGGCGACGGTGTCGAAATAGCCGCTGGCGCCGAGGTAGTCGGACCGTCCTTTATCGGAGATCGCAGCGTCATTGACGAGGGCGCCCAACTGTTGCCTTACTCAGTACTTGGCGCGCACTCGCTTGTGCGTCGAGGCGCGCGCATCGACCGCAGCACGATCCACGACAACGTCTACCTCGGCGCCGAGGTGGATCTCATGGGCGCAATCGTGGGTCGGGGCTGCGAGGTCGGCGCCGGCACACGTATCAGCGAAGGCGCTGTAGTTGCCGATGGCTGCATTCTCGAACGCGAGGTTGATGTCAGTCCGGGAAGCATGGTCTACCCCGGCAAGTCCGTGGAATCCGGAACCTTCGTCATGGGCTCGGTCGTCTGGGACTCCAAGGGTCATCGCAGCGTTATCGATGGCCTGGGAATGCGGGGCGAAATGGGCGTCGAGGTGACCCCTGACACGGTGGTGCGGCTGGCGAGCACGCTGGGCACCCTGCTCAGCCGTGGCGCCACGGTAGCCCTGGGCCGTGACCACTCCGGCTCCGCCGGGGCCTATCACGCGATTCTTGTCGGAGCCTTACGCGCGGCCGGTCTGACCGTGCACCTCCTGCGCACCGTTCCCCTGCCGGTCCTGCGCGATCACGTAAGACATCATGCCGATGCCGGGATCTACCTCCGCGTGGCACCGGGCGACCCGGACTCGCTCGACATGGTCATCGTGCGATCGGACGGCCGCAATGTCGGCGACATGGCCCGCGAACTCAACCGAATCTATTCCCGGCGAGAGTTCCGGCGCGCCGTTCCCGGCGCAATCGGAGCGGTCGTGGCGCAGCCGCTTGCAACGCAGGAGTACGCCAATCGGATACACGAGCATGTGTCCACAGGGCCATCGAACAGCGTGCGGATCGTGGTCGATGCGATGGGCGGGGCAGCTGCCACTACTTTGCCGACCCTTCTCGAAGGGATGTCGGCCGAGCTCGTACTGTTGGGGACCCAGCCTGATCTCACGACAGCGATGTGGAGCGATTCCGAGCGCCGACAGCGCGTCGAAGAACTTGCCAACATCGTCGTCTCGACCGGCGCTGCTCTCGGCGTAGCTATCGACGCTACAGGTGAGCGACTGTGGCTCGTCGATGAGCGCGGAAATGTGCTGGATGATGACCGAGCTTTGCTTGTTGTGCTCGACCTGGTGGTGTCGGAGTCCCATGGCGCTGTGGCGGTGCTGCCCTCCACTGCCTCGCGCATTGCCGAGCAGGTGGCCGACTTCCACCACGCACACGTGCGCCGCGTCCCACGGGCTACCGCCTTTAACGACGGGTCGGATGTGTTGCTCGTGTGCGACGGTGATGGTGGTTTCGCCGTCCCCGGCGCGGGCGGGGAGCGGGACGCCCTCGCGACCACGTACGCGCTGCTCGGCTGGGTGGCCCGAACCCAGTTGGCCCTCAGCGCGATCGATGCCCGCATCCCGCGGACACACGGGATGCGTGTGCAGGTCGACACGCCTTGGCGGCTCAAGGCGGCTGTTCTCCGAGAGGTCACGGATCGTGCCGGGGATCGGGCAATTGACTCAACCGATGGGGTCCGCATCTGCGAACCGGACGGGGCTTGGTGCCTGGTGTTACCCCACCCTAGTGAATCGCGAACCTCCCTCTGGGTGGAGGCGGATACGGCTGAGCGCGCCCGTGAACTGGCGGACTCGTGGCGCGAGCAGATCGGCGCCATCATCGCGCAGAGCCCGTCTGCGCGCGGCTAGGTGGGACAGTCGAGGGGACATTGTCGGGTGTGCCTTGCCGCGACGGTTCGCGGGAGATAGGTTCGCACGGTCAATACACCACTGTCGGTAGGCGGCGAGGAGGCCATGTGATCCCCGAGGAATTTCGGTACACGAGCGAGCACGAGTGGCTGCGCGAGACAGACGACGGCACCGTTGTCTTCGGCATCACTGACTACGCTCAGGATGCCCTCGGTGACATCGTCTACGTCGATCTGCCGGATGTCGGAGCGCAGATCACCGCCGGCGGCACATGCGGGGAGGTCGAGTCGACCAAGAGCGTGAGTGAGATCTATGCCCCCGTGTCGGGTGAGGTCGTGGCCGTCAATACCACTCTCCGAAACAGTCCAGATCAGGTCAATTCCGATCCGTACGGCGATGGCTGGATGATCGAGGTGCGTCCCACGGAGCGACCCGAGACACTCGACGCCGCGAGATATGCAGCGCTGATCGGGCAGGGTTAGCCAGTGAACGAGTGCGGCCACCCCGTCGATCCGGGGGATCGGTTCTGCCGTGTCTGTGGCGCGGCGGTCATCTCACCGGAAGAGACCTTCGTCGTGGACCCGGGTCCAGCCTCCACGGGCAACCTGCCCGCGATCGGCCTGGGCACGATCAGCGGAGTCGACGAGGGCGCCGGTGTCTTGGTCGTGCGGCGCGGCGCGGGGGAGGGGACCTCCTATCTGCTCAGCGGCGATCTGGTGACTGCCGGTCGTGAACCGGATTCGGATCTGTTCCTCGACGACGTCACGGTCAGCCGACGTCACGCTGAGTTTCGACGGATTGCCGGTGGATGGCTTCTCAGAGATGTCGGCAGCTTGAATGGCACCTACGTCAATCGGCAACGCGTCGAAGAGCACGCCCTTGAACCCGGAGATGAACTCCAGATCGGAAAGTACCGGTTCGTCTACCTTGTCGGGGGGGCCGCGGGGACGGGCGGGTGACTCTGCGGTCAATCGGCTCCGTCGTCACCGACCTGTGTGGCGAGTTCCCGGATATTTCCGTATCGAAGATCCGCTACCTCGAGCAACGCGGCCTTGTGCGACCGCAGCGGACCGCGGGTGGACAACGCCGTTACAGCCCTGACGATGTCGGGATGATTCGACGCATCTTGCGGCTACAGCGCGATGACTATCTGCCCTTGGAAGTCATCGCCGAGGACCTCCAACATGCCCCTGTGGGCGAGGAGCCGACAGGGGCGACAATCGCCCCCGCGCGTTTGCGTCGCTCGCGCGAGCGCGTGATGACCGCGGATGAATTTTGCGATCGCTCTGGCATTGACGCGGCACTCCTCGACAGTATGCGAGACCACGGACTCGTGGATCGCCTGTCTGAGGATGGGGTGGCGATCGCTCGGGCCGTGGCTGCGCTGACGCGCTACGGGGTCGAACCCCGGCATCTTCGTCCGTTCCGGACCTCCGCCGATCGTGATGTGGGCCTTGTCGAGCAGGCCCTCGCCCCTCGGCGGTCGGGGACGGCAGGCAAGGACATCGCCGCGCAACGTGACGAGATCGCAACACTTCTGGCGCTGCTGCTCGATCTCCACGTGGCGCTCGTCCGAGCTCGGTCGACTACCCTCGAGACATGAAGCCCGTCGACGTAGTCGGTGTCCGTGTCGAGATGCCGTCGAATCAGCCCATTGTTCTCGTGCGCGAGGTGGACGGGGACCGATATGTACCCATCTGGATCGGAGCCGTAGAAGCAACGGCGATCGCTTACGCCCAGCAGGGCGTCACGCCGCCGCGTCCTTTGACCCACGACCTGCTCAAGGACGTGCTCGCGGCTGTGTCGGCCACGTTGGTTCAGGTGGAGATCACTCGGCTCGACGCTGGAGTGTTCTACGCCGACCTCGTTCTCGGCGATGGGGCGCGGGTTAGCGCGCGCCCCAGTGACGCGATCGCCCTAGCCCTGCGTACTGGAAGCCCGGTCCTCGTGGCCGATGAGGTGCTCGAGGAGGCTGGCGTCGTCATTCCCGATGAGGAGGAAGACGAGGTCGAGAAGTTTCGCGAGTTCCTCGATCAAATATCCCCGGAGGATTTCGGGGCCGAGTCCTGACCCCCCACGGCGGGTCGCGTTGACCCTCGCGGCTTAGGCCCCTAACGTAAATGCTCCGCGGTGAACGCGGTCAGCAGCCGCCAGCCGGGCGGCGGAAGGGCGGTACACGTGAGCGCTCGTCTGCCTGACTCCGTGGCCGATGCTGAACTTCCCCGCACGGTGGATCAACCGGGTCTGTTCGACGAGAGCGTGCTTCGCTCCGATGCGGTGGGTCTTGGGTATCGAGGTCCCGTCGCATGCTCAGCCGCTGGCATCACCTATCGCCAACTCGACTACTGGGCACGCACCGGCCTGGTGGAGCCAACCATTCGCGCCGCCCAAGGGTCCGGATCACAGCGCCTGTACTCCTTCCGGGACATCTTGATTCTGAGGGTGGTGAAACGCCTCATCGATACCGGTGTCTCTTTAGGCAATATTCGTTCGGCCGTCACACACCTGGAGACTCGGGGTGGAGAGGATCTCGCGCGAATCACCCTCATGAGCGATGGTGCCTCTATCTACGAGTGTCGCAGCGAGGATGAAGTGATCGACCTCGTGCGTGGTGGCCAGGGAGTCTTTGGCATTGCGGTAGGTCGGGTGTGGCAAGAGGTCGAGGGTCAACTTGCGCAGATGCCTGGTGAGCGTCCCGAGGACCTCGAGGCCGACTTTGCGGCGGTGGACCCCCATGATGAACTCTCGGCGCGCCGTGCGGCCCGTCACGCGGCCGGTTGAGGAATGCGCTAGCCTGAAGGTGCTGTTCGACTGCACACGGAAGAGCCCCGGCTTGCCGGGCGCCGAAGGAGCAACCGCCCCGGAAACTCTCAGGCACAAGGACCGTGTGCGGGAGGCGACTCTGGAGAGAGGGTGGTTCGCCACCCCACCGAAGGTGTAAGACACGCAGGTTGTGGTGTCGAAACTCTCAGGTTGCGGTGTTCCGCAAGACCAGAGGGGGTCGGGTGCGCGCCGCGCACACGCGATCCGATACGCACGCGAAGGACAGCCATGACGACGTTCGCCGAGCGACACATTGGTCCACGAGTCGGCGACATCAAGCGCATGCTTGAGGCTCTCAACTACCCGGACCTGGACTCCTTCCTCGCCGACGTGGTCCCTGAGCACATTCGATGGACTGACAGGCTCTCGTTGCCGCCGGCGCTGAGCGAGGAGGAGGCCCTGTCATCCCTTCGGTCCTTGGCGGACCAGAATCGACCCTTCCGCCAGATGATCGGACTTGGCTACTCCGCTTGCCATACTCCCGCGGTCATCCGTCGCAATGTGCTGGAAAGCCCCGCCTGGTACACCGCCTACACGCCCTATCAGCCCGAGATCTCCCAGGGTCGACTGGAGGCACTGCTGGCTTTCCAAACCATGATCGAGGATCTCACCGGGCTTCCGGTAGCCTCCGCATCGCTGCTTGATGAAGCCACCGCTGCAGCCGAAGCAATGACCATGCTCAAGCGGAGTGGACGGGGGCAGGGCCAGGCGTTCCTCGTGGACCAGGACACCCACCCGCAGACGCTCGCGGTCCTCCAGACTCGCGCGAAGCCGGTCGGAATCACGGTTCGAACCGTCGATCTGGACGACCTAGCGGCCCTTGAGTCGACCGATGCCTTCGGCCTTCTCATCTCGTACCCGTCCTCGTCAGGTGCGATCAGGGATCCTCGCCTGGCGATCGACTGGGCACACGAGGCGGGTCTTGGCGCGGCCGTGACCACCGACCTGCTGGCTCTTACGGTACTCACCCCTCCCGGCGAGTTCGGCGCGGACATTTGCGTCGGTTCCGCGGGCCGCTTCGGTGTACCGCTGGGCTTCGGCGGCCCCCACGCGGGCTTCATGAGCGTGCGAGCCGGCCTCGAACGCTCCCTTCCCGGTCGCCTTGTGGGCGTGTCACTGGACGTCGAGGGCACGCCGGCCTATCGGCTAGCGTTACAGACCCGCGAGCAGCACATCCGACGCGAGAAGGCGACCAGCAACATCTGCACCGCTCAGGTCCTCCTGGCCGTGATCTCCGCGATGTATGCGGCCTACCACGGACCTGAGGGACTCCGTCAGATCGCCGAGCACACCCACGCCCAAGCCGGCCGAATCGCCGATGGGCTCACCGCCGGGGG
>JAYNIC010000005.1:9420-13246 GCA_038108715.1 Candidatus Nanopelagicales bacterium
CTTCTCCACCAGAACTTCTTTGACACGATCCACGCGCGGGTTCCTGGCCGCGCCGACAACGTCGTGGCCGCCGCACTGGACCGCGGCATCAACCTACGCCGCGTGGATGACGACACGGTCGGAATCAGTACTGACGAAACGACGACGGAGCAGGATGTCGTTGACGTGCTTGCCGCATTCGATGTGCATCCGGTTGATTTCGCGGGGGAGGGGCATCTGCCCACTGCACTGCGGCGTACATCGCCCTACCTGTCTCATCCCGTCTTCCAGGATTACCGCAGCGAGACCGAGATGCTGCGCTATCTACGCAAACTGTCCGATCGAGACCTCGCCCTTGACCGCACCATGATTCCGCTTGGCTCGTGCACGATGAAGCTCAACGCCACGGCCGAGATGGAGCCGATCACCTGGCCGGGGTTCGCCGGCATTCACCCCTTCGCCCCTCTCGATCAGGCGGAGGGCTACCGCTCGCTGATCGATGGTTTGGAGCGGCAACTGTGTGAGGTGACGGGCTACGACGCGGTCTCGCTTCAGCCCAATGCGGGGAGCCAGGGCGAATTCGCCGGCCTGCTCGCGATCCGCACATACCTCGATGCACAGGGGCAGGGGCAACGAGACGTGTGCCTGATCCCGAGCAGCGCCCACGGCACCAATGCGGCGAGCGCCATCATGGCCGGCATGCGTGTTGTCGTCGTCAACTGTGACGAGGACGGCAATGTCGATCTGGACGACGTGCGCGCGAAGATCGCCGAGCATGGAGACCACCTGGCTGCCCTCATGGTGACCTACCCGTCGACCCATGGGGTCTTCGAGGAAGACATCGTGTCTCTTTGCGCTCTCGTCCATGATGCGGGCGGTCAGGTGTACGTCGATGGCGCCAACCTCAACGCCCTGGTAGGCCTGGCGAAGCCCGGCAAGTTCGGTGCCGACGTTTCTCACCTGAACCTGCACAAGACGTTCTGCATCCCACACGGTGGCGGCGGTCCGGGCGTGGGTCCGGTCGGGGTGCGCCAGCACCTCGCGCCATACCTGCCGGGGCATCCACTGCGGCCCGAGGCGGGTCCGATGGGCCGCGGTGACGCAGACGGAGGTCTGGGTCCCGTGAGTGCCGCGCCCTGGGGTTCGGCGGGCATCCTGCCGATTCCCTATGCCTACATCACGATGATGGGCGCGGAGGGTTTGCGTGAGGCGACGTCCGTCGCGATTCTGTCGGCCAACTACGTTGCGCATCGCCTTGAGGGCGCCTACCCGATCCTGTACACCGGGAGCCACGACCGTGTTGCCCACGAGTGCATCGTCGACCTGCGCCCGCTTACCAAGGAGACCGGTGTCACCGTAGACGACGTCGCCAAGCGCCTCATCGATTACGGATTCCACGCGCCCACGATGTCCTTCCCCGTTGCCGGCACCTTGATGATCGAGCCCACCGAGAGCGAAAGCCTCGCCGAACTCGATCGCTTCTGCGACGCCATGCTGGCCATCCGCGCCGAGATCGATCGCGTGGCTGCGGGGGAGTGGCCGGCCGATGACAACCCGCTGAGCAACGCGCCGCACACAGCCGAGTGCCTGCTTGATGACTGGGAGCACCCGTACTCACGTCGCCAGGCGGCCTACCCCATGACCCAATCTTCCGTGGACAAGTACTGGCCGCCGGTACGCCGTATCGATGGTGCCTACGGTGACCGCAACCTGGTGTGTGCCTGTCCACGCCCGGAGGAACTCGCGAGCACATAGGTACCGGTCGCCAACGGAGGCGCTAGCCTGCCCGTGTCATGGACCTTCTCGAGGGCATTTTCGCAACCACCATTCTCGCCATCGCCGTGGCCGGAATCGCTCGGTGGCGTGGCTGGGGAATTGCTTTACCGGTCCTCATCACCGGGATCATCGTCGGGTTCCTGCCCTTCGGTCCTCGGGCACCGGCCGACGGCGGCGATGCCTTCCTTCTCGTCCTTGCGCCGCTCGTCTTCGGGGAGGCCCTATCGTCGTCCTTCGTCGACTTCCGGCGACTTCGGCGTCCGATCCTGGCGCTTGCGATCGGACTGGTCATCGTGTCGTCCCTGGCGGTCGGCGCCGTGGCGGCGCAACTTGTACCGGGACTGCCTTTGGCCATGGCCTTTGCGTTAGGCGCCATCTTGTCGCCGACGGATGCTGTGGCTGTGGCGAGTATCGCCAAACGGGTCAGCCTGCCGCGACGTGTTGTCACCATCTTGGAGGGGGAGAGCCTGGTCAATGACGGCACCGGCCTAACACTGCTGCGGGTGGCCCTGGCGGTCGCAGCGGCCGGCGCGTTGACGGCGCAGGAGGTGCTCACCGTCCTCGCTCAATCGGTCCTCGGTGGCGTGGCCGTGGGCGCCGTGGTCGGGATCGTCCTGGCGCTGGTCATCCGACGCGGGTCAGATGATCTCTTGGCCAATGCCCTCATCCTCATCGCGCCGTTCCCGGCGTACCTCGGCGCTGAGGCTATCGGGGGATCGGGAATTCTCGCCGTCGTCACCGCTGCCCTCATCATCACCAACACCATGCTCACCGATCGCGATTTCCGAGGCCGACGAGCGTCGGTGGCTGTCTGGAAGCAGATCACCTTCGTCCTGACCGCGCTCGCGTTCATGCTCGTTGGACTTGAGTTGCCGGCAACCATTGAGGAATTGCCCGCTGAGGAGTTGCGGCTGCTGCCCGTGCTCGTCATTTGCGTCTTGCTGACGCTGCTCGTTGCCCGGATGGGTTTCGTCCTGATGATGGCCCTCATCACCCGAGGTGATGTTCGACGCCGTATCGGCATGCGCGAAGCCATTGTTCTTGCCTGGGCTGGCACCCGTGGACCGGTGTCAGGTCTGGCGGCGTTCTCCCTGCCACTCGGGGTCGGCGTCGAGGCATTGGTCGACCAGACTCAGCTCCTCCAGGCGACCACCTTCATTGTGATCACCATGACGCTTCTTCTTTCGCCAACCCTGGGTGTCGTCGCGCGCGCCGTGAAGTTGCGCGGCGATGATGACACCGATAGCGGATCCGACTTGCGCGCCGCCCTCGCGGCGCGTGGGCTGGCCGCGCTCGATGATGCGTTACAGGAGGCGACCCTCGAACATCGGCCGTTATCGGTGGAAGCGGAATCGATCGTCCGCTCGCGGCTGACGATGGAACTGCGCTCGGCCGAGGAAGAGACGGGCGAATCGCCGGTCATCAACGACGGGGGCACCACGGTGCGCGATGTGTGGCGACTCGAGCGCATCGTGCTCAAGGCACAGCATGACGAACTCCTGGTACTGCGCGACTCCGGCTGGCCGGACGCCGTCCTTCGCCCGGCCATGCATGAGATCGATCTTCAACGCTCGGCCTTACGCGCGCGCGATCCGCGAAACGACGCCTAACCGGTCACGAGACGGCACCGACGCAGAGGCGGGCCTAGGAGCGTCCGAGGCGATCCTGCGCCTCGATGAACGCCGAACTGCGAGGTTGCGCCCACTGCGGAACCTGAGCCGGGAAGCCTGCCGAGCGGATCGCCTCCACGACAGCTTCGTCGTCATCCCACATGTCGGCGACCGTGTGACCCCGGGCCAGGTGGCGTACGACCTGCACCTTGAAGTCTGCTGCCGGCCGCCAGTCCCGATGTGGCCGCATCTGCAGAGCGCCGGGGGAGACCGGCAGGCCGTGTCTCACCAGCCATGACTCGGTCACCTGGCGAAGCCGCTCAGGTCGCCCGGTGAGGTAGACAATCCGGTGGCCCTCGGTTGCGGCCTGTCGAACCGCCTCGGCGCCTGCTTCGATCAGCGGATCATCAGCGGCGGCAGCAAAGAAGGCGCTCCAGTTCTTGCGCGGTCCGTCCAGGTGG
>JAYNIC010000005.1:13256-17187 GCA_038108715.1 Candidatus Nanopelagicales bacterium
ATCGATGTCCACGAGCAGGAGACCTGGATCTGCCAACGCCGTCCTCCAACCGTGATCAGTCGCGCCCGTGGGGAAGGCCAGTCACGTGGGTGTGAACTGACATAATGTACGTTATCGGATAAATCCTGTGAAGGTGCGGGACCGCGGAAGCCGCTCGGTGCCCCATTCGCTCAGGGTCACCTGCGGCTGTCAGGCCCGGACCGCCTCGGCGAGCTCGGCGAAGTGCCCCACCAGCAGGTCCATGTCGGCCGGCGTGTGGGCCAGCGAGACCAGCCACTGCTCGTCGAGTCCGGGTGGGGTCAAGACGCCACGGTTGACGCCCCACAGCCAACTGAGCTCGGCAATCCCGAAGTCCGTGCGCTTGTAGTCGCGGTAGTTGCGCACCGGAGCCGGCGACCAGGTGATCGCGCCCTTGACGCCGAAGCCGACGGTATGGGCGGGCAACTCAAAACGCGCGATGATCGCGTCGGCGGCCGCCAGCGCGCCGTCATTGACGGCCTCAGCCGTCGCCAGCGCTTCCTCGGTACAGATCTCGTCCACCGCGGCCGCCGCAGCCATCACCAACGGGTTGCCGTTGTAGGTGCCGAAGTGCGGCATGCGCCAGTCGGTGATGGTGTCCATGACCTCCTTGCGGCCACCGAAGGCTGCCAGGGGTAGACCGCCGCCGATGCTCTTGGCCAGCGAGACCAGGTCCGGGGTGACGCCGAGCCGCTGGGCTGCTCCCGCGTATCCGGCCGTCAGGCCCGTCTTGACTTCGTCAAAGACCAGCAGGACACCGTGCTCGTCGCACATGGCCCGCACACCGGCGAGATAGCCCTCATCCGGAACGACGATGCCGATGTTCTCCAACACCGGCTCCATGACAACCGCCGCGATCTCCTTGCCATGATCGGCGAGGATCTCCCCCAGCCGCGTGAGGTTGTTGTAGGGAACGACGTAGACGGTCCCTGGCTCGACCTCGAACGGCGTCACCGGAGTGGGTGCATCCTCTGGGCCGGCCTCGGCGACTTCGGGCTTCACCGACACCGACAGGCCGTCGTAGCCACCGTGGTAGCCGCCTTCGATCTTGATGATGGCTTTGCGGCCGGTGTACGCGCGGGCAGCGCGCACGGCGTACATGTCGGCCTCGGTGCCGGAGTTGGCAAAGCGCACCTGGTCGAGGTTGAAGCGACGCTGGAACCGTTCTGCCACCTCGGTGGCCGACGGCGAGGGCGTGACAAATAAGGTGCCGCGCTGCAGAACTTCCATGACCGCTTCGACGACAGCGGGGTTGAGATGTCCCACGAGCATGGCGCCGAAGCCCATGGATAAGTCCAGGAGTTGTCGGCCGTCGACATCGGTGAGCCAGGCACCCTTCGCCGACTCGATGGCAATCGTAACCGCACCCCATTACTGTAATGAGGTGGGGACCCCACGCGGCAGCGTAACCACCGCCCGCGGGTTTTGCGCGCCCGACCCGGGCGTCTGCGCGGTGAACCGGTCCCACTCTGCCGAGAGCAGGGACTGAACCCGCTCGTCGTCAAGGGGCGTGTACTCCATTGGCAGGTGCCGCCAGGTCGCCGGATCGTTGTCCGGCCAGGTAACGGTGTTCGGGGTCGCACTTTGGATGGTCATATCGCCTCCCCGGCGTGTTGGGACCCTCGCCGAGATCCTAGACAATGGGGGCATGGTCCATGACGACCCCCGGGGTCGCGGCGCGTTGGAGAGCCCTCCCCCAGGCCTCTTCCGCGCCTACGCGCACCGTGGGGGGGCCGCGGAGAACCCCGAGAACTCCCCCACCGCCTTCGCACACGCCGTTTCCCTCGGATTTCGCCACGTGGAGACCGATGTGCGCCCCACCCGGGATGGCGTCGCCGTTCTCCATCACGACGCCCTCCTGGATCGCACGACCAACGCGGTTGGTCCAGTGCGTGAGCGCACGTGGCGAGAACTGCGCAATGTCCGTTTAGCGGATGGGGCCACTCCACTCCGCCTCGAGGAGCTGCTGGAGTCCTATTCGGACATATGGGTCAATGTGGACGTCAAGGAGCCCGGTTCGGTACCAGCGGTCCATGCCGCGGTGGAACGCTGTCGGGCCTGGCACCGCGTGTGCGTGACCTCCTTCTCGGCCCGGCGGACCTCGCGCATGCGGGGCCTCACGGCACCAGTCACGGCCGCTCACCCCATCGAGGTCTTGGCGCACCGAGGCGCCCTCCCCTGGCCTCAGCCGCCCCCGGAGGGCCAGCTGCGCCTTCAGGTTCCCCCGTCGGTACTTGGCCGACCACTGGTGACTGAGGGATTCCTGGCGAGGGCACAGGCCCGGGGGCTGGCCGTAGATGTGTGGACCATCGACGATCCCGCCCAGATGCATCGACTGCTTGACCTCGGGGTCGACGGGATCATGACCGACCGGCCCACCGCGCTGCGCGAGGTCCTGCTGTCTCGCGGACTGTGGCCAGGTTCTGAGCATTCGAACACCTGTTCCTAAGGCATTTCCCAGGAACCAGGGGAAGCCTGGCTGCGTCAACACCGTTGACAGTCACAGGACCAACGTCCTGACCGGCGGTGCGGGTTTCGTCCGAAATACCACTTCGAGGCGAGACCTCATCGAGGAGAGACGACGACAAGGAGGTCGGTATGTCTGAGGGATCACTACGCGGAACCCGCCTGGGCACGTTGAGCTACGAGACCGACGATCGTGTTGTCCCGGCCGACCGACTCCTGGTGACCTATGTGGGCCCGCGCGGGCACTCCACCACGGTGCCCTTCTACGCCGAAGCCGACGACATCCCCGTGCTGTGGGAGTGCCGCTGCGGCGCTGAGGCTCTGCAGGCCGACCACGAACGACCCGAGGAGAAGCCAATTCGGCCTGCACGCACTCACTGGGACATGCTCATGGAGCGGCGCACGATCCACGATCTTGAGGAGCTCCTCGACGAGCGACTGGCGCTTCTCCACGCATCACGGCGCAAGACCGCCTAACTCTGAGGCATCAACCCATCGGCCCCATCGGTCCCATTGGACCGGTGGGGTCTATTGGTGGGGGCTGCATCCGGCGAGCAGCCCGAAGCCGGGGATCGCAATGAGCAAACCTGCCGGAACGATGAGCAACGTTTGCGCGGGCGGTGCTGGAGGGCGCTGGGGCTCCCCGCCTTCGATCATGAGCACCTGCTCACCAGTTGGCGTACGCAGAGCCGACATGGCGACTCCGAAGGACCGTCCGGTGGCGGCTAGCGCATAGCGCATCAGACCGAGCCCGAGGACGATGAAGCCGCACAAGAGGACCAAGACCCACCACCAACCGATGAACGAGGCCACGAGGATCGCCAGGGCCACCTCGACAATCGGATAGGCGAGAACTGCCAGGCATCCCCAGCCTCCGCGGTTGTTCACGCACTCCCCCGACCGGAGCGCCAGCGGTCAACAGTCCGACGGAGTTGACGCGTCCGTTCTGCCGCACCCCATTGCCCCACCTTGGTCAGGGCTTCGATGACGATTCCACGATGCATCTTCGACGAGCCGACCTCTCGCTCGACAAACGTGATGGGAACTTCGACCACGATGAATCCACGTTGCAGCGCTCGCCAGAGCAAATCGATCTGAAAGCAGTAGCCGTTCGACGTCACGGTGCGAAGATCCAGCGACCGAAGGACATCGGCGCGGTAGGCACGGAAGCCACCCGTGGCGTCCCGGGTGGGCACGCCGAGGGCCAGGCGCGTGTACAGGCTGCCGCCCCGCGAAAGAACCTTGCGACTGGTCGGCCAGTTGACCACGGAGCCCCCCGGGACCCAGCGCGAGCCCAGGGCAACATCGGCCCCCGCTTCGATCGCCGCGAGCAGCCGAGGCAGCTCTTCAGGGCGGTGCGAGCCGTCCGCATCCATCTCCACCAGGACGTCGTAGCCGCGGGTCAAACCCCAGTCGAAGCCCGCCAGATAGGCCGCGCCCAAACCAG
>JAYNIC010000005.1:17197-24956 GCA_038108715.1 Candidatus Nanopelagicales bacterium
GGCCGATGCAGCACGGCGATGTGGTCGTCCGCCTCAGCCATTCGATCGGCCAGATCCCCGGTGCCGTCGGGTGAGTTGTCGTCAGCGACGAGAACATGCGCGTCGGGCACGGCCACGCGCAGTCGCTCGATGATTCCAGGCAGACTGCCGGACTCGTTGTACGTCGGAATGATGACGAGCGCGGACATAGACAGAGCCTAGGCGGTCCCCTGGTTCAGGCGGACAGCGGCGGCGGCGCCTCAGAGTGGGATGCGCGCTCGGATTCATCGCGCCGCCGGAATGTCATCCCGACGGCTAGGGCGGCGCCGATGGTGCAGAGCCATTCCGGCCACGCGCCGAGCCAATCGGCCACGGTGCGGCTGTCCCGCAGCGGAATCTCGGTCACGAGGTAGCCGGTGGCACCTTCGGGAATCTCGCCAAGGATCGCACCGTCCGGAGCGATGATCGCACTGATGCCGGACGTAGCGGCAACAAGCACGGTGCGACCGTGTTCGACCGCGCGCAACCGTGACATGGTGGCCTGCTGCTCGGGCTGTCCGAGGCCGGCATAGGTGGCGTTGTTGGTCTGGACCACGAGCGCCCGTCCCCCCGCAACGACGGCATCACGCACAACCTCGTCGTACGCCACCTCGAAGCAGATGACGTCACCGATTCGCACCTGCCCCACATCGAGGACTCCGGGCTCCGCACCGCCGATGAAGTCACGCGGCACGCGGTCGAAGCGCCCAATCAGAGAGGCAAGCACCGACCGCAAGGGAACATACTCGCCAAACGGAACCGGGCGGCGCTTGACGTACATGTCCTGCGGCCCGTCCTGCGTCCACACAATGCCGACATTGGCCGCCTTCGTCGGATCTCCGGGTGCGTCGATCACCGCGCCGATGAGAATCGGCGCATTGATGGCTCGGGAAGTGGCGGTGAGGGTCGCAGCGACATCCGGGTTGCCGTAGGGATCGATATCGACGGCGTTCTCCGGCCAGATGACCGCATCAGGCTGGGGCTGCTCGCCACGGCTCACGGCGGTGGCGAGGTCTAGCGTCTGGCGCACGTGTCGGTCGAGGACGGCTCGACGGTCATCGCTTTGGCCAAGGCCAACAGTAGGAACACCCCCTTGGATGACGGCCACCGTCGCCGTGGGAGGAGTCCCCTCGCCGGTCGTCGGTCGGGGAACGAGCAGACCCGCGAGGGCCACGATGACAACGCCACCCAGGGCTGCGAGGGCCCACTGCTGTTGCCTTCGCAGGATGGCCAAGGTGGCGTAAGCGAGAAGCCCTCCGGCGAGTGCGGTAACGAAGGTGACGGCAGGTGCGCCCCCGATCGCAGCCCAGGGTGTCAACGTGGTGGCGGTCTGCCCGAAGGCGAGTCGGCCCCAGGGGAAGCCACCGATGGGAATGCGATCTCGCAGTGCCTCCTGCGCAACCCAGAGCGCCGCGAACCACAGAGGCCACCACGGCAGACGGGATGTGCGGCATTGTGCCCACGCCATAAGCGCCGTCCACGCTGCGCACACCCCCACGAGGAGCAGCCAGGCGTCGACGCCGATGAGGGTCATCCACCGAATGAGAAGGGCGAACGTCACAGCACCCTGGACGGCGCCGGCCACAGCAGCCTGACCGCCAGGTGCTTTGTAGACGGCGAGGGCCAAGAGCGCGACCGCTATGGGAGCCAGGAGTGAAGCTCCGACGGGTGGGAACGCCAAGGACAGCAGAGCACCAGACAGGGCGCCGAGCAGCAGACGCCACCTGAAGGTCACCGGAGCCCACCCGCCGTCAGCGCCCGGCCGATCACGAGGCGCTGAACCTGGTTCGTGCCTTCAACGATTTGTAGGACCTTGGCCTCGCGGAAGAAGCGTTCGACCGGGAAGTCTCGGGTATAGCCATAGCCGCCGTGGATCTGGATCGCATCCGTCGTGACGGACATAGCCGTGTCCGTACTGAAGAGCTTGGCCATCGCGGCCTGGGTACTGAACGGCAATCCCGCATCGCGGAGTCGTGCTGCCTCCCGATATAGCGCCCGGGCGGCAGCCACTTTGGTGGCCATGTCCGCGAGCATGAAGGAGATGCCTTGGAAGTCACCGATCGGCCGACCGAATTGGCGGCGTTCCGTGGCGTAGGACGTTGCCGCCTCAAGGGCGGCCTGTGCCAGCCCGACAGCGCAGGCCGCGATCCCGAGGCGCCCAGAATCCAGTGCGGACAGGGCGATGGGGAACCCCGCTCCCTCGGCACCCACCCGATACGAGACCGGCACCCTGACCCCGTCAAGCAGTACCTGCGCGGTCCGGCTCGCGGTCGCACCCATCTTGCGTTCTGGTTCCCCGAACGACAGACCGGGTGCGTCCGCCGGCACCAGCAGGCAGGTGATGCCGCGATGGTCGTCATCGGACGTGCGCGTCATCACGCTGTAGAAGTCGGCCACTCCCCCATGGGTGATCCACGACTTGGTTCCGGTGATCACGTAGTCGTCGCCGTCGCGAACCGCCCGCGTCTGCAGTGCGGCGGCATCGGACCCTGATTGGGGCTCGGACAGGCAGTAGGCCCCTAGCCGATCCCCATCGAGCATCCACGGCATCCAGGACTGCTGCTGATCCTCATCCCCGGCGGAAGCCATCGCGTACGTGGCCAGGACATGGACGCTGACGCTGATGCCGACTGACAGCCAGCGCCGTGAGAGCTCTTCGAGTACGGCCAGGTAAACCTCGTACGGCTGTTCGCCGCCACCGAATCGCTCGGGGAACGGCAGGGACAGCAGCCCCGCCCGGCCGAGTGTGCGCAGGAGATCCCGCGGGAACTCCCCGGCCTCCTCGTAGGCCGCGGCCACCGGTGCCAATTCCGCGTCGGCAATCTCGCGGGTGAGCTCGAGGAGCGCCCGCGCCTCCGCGGTCTCGAGCGCATCGGTCATGCGACCACGACCAACTCACGTGGACGATGGTTGACGACCTCCGCCGCACGCTCCCCGCACACGACGATGTCTTCGATGCGCGCACCGAAACGACCCTCGGAGTAGAAACCTGGCTCGATGCTGAACGCCATCCCGGCTTCCAGCGGAAGGTCGTTGCCCTCAACCAGATAGGGCTCTTCGTGAGTGTCCAATCCGATCCCGTGGCCGAGTCGATGGATGAAGAGCTCCCCCAGGCCAGCGTCGCTCAGGATCTGCCGAGCGGTGGCATCGAGGGAGGCGCAGGTGACTCCGGGACGAACGGCTGCCGTGGCCGCTGCCTGGGCCTGCTGCAGCACGTCGTACGCGGCGAGGAACTCCGCTCCCGGATCACCAAGCGCGTAGGTTCGGGTCTCGTCACTGCAATAGCCGTCGGGCATGGTGCCGCCGATGTCGACCACGATCGAGTCGCCGGGTGCAAGCACACGGTCGCTGACCTCGTGGTGGGGGCTGGCCGCGTTGGGCCCGGAAGCCACGATGACGAAGTCCACTCGGGCGTGCCCCTCGGCGATGATGAGGTCTGCAATGTCGCGACCCACTTGCCGTTCAGTGCGGCCCGCACGCAAGAGCGAGGGGACAGCCGCGTGCACGCGGTCGATAGCGGCACCCGCGGCCATGAGAGACGCGATCTCCGCAGGCGACTTGACCATGCGCATGCGGCCAAGGGTTCGTGAAGCAAGGATCTGCCGCGCGCCAGGCATGGCATCGCGCAGTCGCAGCACCTGCCGAGCAGCCATGTGCTCGTCGAGTCCAACACACTCGGCCCCCGGCAGGAGGGAGGCCACCAGCGCGTAGGGATCTTCAGTCTCCTGCCACGAACGCAGCGGCATCCCGATCCGACCCGCTTCGCTCTCGGCCGCTGCGGCACGCTCCAAGGCAGGCACCACCATGACGGGATCGCCCTCGCTGGGAACCACGAGGCAGGTGAGGCGTTCGAGCGGAACGGCGTCGTAGCCCGCGAGATATCGAAGGTCCGGCCCCGGAGTGACGAGGATGGCGTCCAGGCCCTCGGCACGGGCGCGAGTGGCGGCTTCTCGGAGACGGCGGGTGAGTTCTTCCACCCCGTCACGGTACCCCCGCACCGGGTCTGCTCGCCTGCGCGGGAGCATGGGGCATGGCCCTTCTGCTGCTCGACAGCGCTTCGCTCTACTACCGGTCCTACTTCGCCCTCCCCGAGTCGATGACCGCGCCGGATGGAACTCCCGTGAACGCCGTTCGCGGTTTCCTCGACACGGTGTCGGCGATGGTGCGAGAACGCGAGTCGACGTCGGTCATCGCCTGCTGGGATGTGGACTGGCGGCCTGCGTGGCGTGTCGATCTTGTGCCGTCGTACAAGACACATCGTGTCGCGGTCGAGCTCACCGGCGACGCTTACCGCGACGATGGATCAGTCGAGGTTGTGGAGGAGGTTCCGGACACCCTCGCTCCACAGGTCGACATCATTCGGAGGTTGCTCCCTCTCGTGGGAATTCCCGTGGCCGGCGCTGAGGACGCCGAGGCTGACGACGTCATCGCGACACTCTGCGTCAGCGGTGTCGCCGACATTGCCAGCGGCGACAGGGACCTGCTCCAACTAGTCAGTGACGATACGACTGTGCTTTTCACGGGGGGTACCAGTGCCAGCCGCGGCGGGCGGCCGTGGCAGGAGTTCACCCCTGACATCGTCCGGGAGAAGTACGGCGTGACCCCCCAGCATTACGCCGACCTTGCCATCTTGCGCGGGGATCCGTCCGATGGACTACCCGGAGTGAAGGGCATCGGCGAGAAGACGGCGGTGAGCCTCATCAACGCTTACGGTGGAATCCAGGACATCGTGCGTGCGGCACGCGATGAGTCGACCGGCAGGCCGTTGACTCCGGCGGTGCGGCGCAAGCTTCTTGAGGCTGAGGGCGACCTCCCCGCGTTCGACCGTGTGGTGCGGCTTGCGCCGGTCAAGGGCTTCACGCCGCCGTCACCACTCACCCCTCGAATCGACGCTGCACGGTCCTTCGCCGACCAGTGGGGTGTGCTCCGCAACGTCGATCGACTCCTCGACGTGTTCGGCTAGGTCGCCTCAAGAGCCGCGGAGTAGGCGACGATGCCTCGATCCACCAGGTCTCGGGCGCGTCTCGCGCGTGTTCGCAGCATCGATTCAGGCGGGAGTGCCTGCGCGATCTGATCGAGAAGGTCGATCACCTGACGGGACCAGCGCACGAAATCCCCGGCGGAAAGCTCGGACTCCGTGAGGATGCGCGACAGTCTGGCTCCCTCGGCCCACCGGTGCATGGGCCACACCAGACCAAAGTCGAGATCGCGCTGGAAGCGCACCTTGTGCTTGCCTTCGATCTCCTCGATCTCCAGTGCCAGGTCCCAGGTGCGGTCGAGGGCCTTTCGGACGGCTCCCCCGGGCAGACGCGGTGCCTCTTCACCCTGCTGCCGACCCTCGTAGACCAGTCCGGCACACACGGCCGCGAGATCGGGCGACTCGAGGTCGTCCCACAGACCCTCGCGCAGGGCTTGCGCGACGAGCAGGTCAACCTCGGTGTAGATGCCGGCGAGGACGTCGCCGGCGGGTGTGACCGTGAGGTCGTCCCCGTCTTCTCGCAGGTAGTCCAACTCAACAAGAACCTCGCACACCCGGTCGAACGCTCGAGCAACGGACGAGGTGCGGGAGTCGACTCGCCTCTGCAGTTTCGCGGTCTCCGCGCGGAGGGTGGACTCGCGCTCAAACCAGCGCGCGTGGACCTCTCGGTCGTCGCAGGCATGGCAGGGATGTCGTCGCAGCTCCTTGCGCAGCGCAGAGATCTCGTGCTCGGCCGCATCGGAGCGCGGCGCTTTGGCCGATTTCGCCCTGCGCGCTTCGGCGGCATAGTCCTTGAGTTGCGCGGCCAACTCACGTCGATCCCCGGCAGACCGTGGCGAGAAGCCACGCGGAACTCTCAACCGACCGATGACCTCGACCGGCCGATGGATCTCCCCCACGCTGAGTCGGTGGAGCGCACGGTCGAGTCCGACGACGCTGGGCCGCGGGGTCGACTCGAAGTGTCGGCCAGGACGGTCGGACGCAGAGTCCTCAACTCCAACGACGACCGCGGGACCGGTGCGCCGACCGGAAGGGATCGCAATAACGTCGCCCACGGTGAGCGCGCGGAGAGAGGCTTCCACCTCGCTCTTGGTGCGTTGGGTCCGCTCGCGAGACGCACCCTTCTCCACCTCGGTCAGTCGTGCTCGCAGTTCGGCGTACTCGCGGAAGTCCCCTAGGTGACAGGTCTGGGCGTCGGCGTATCCCTCCAGCGCCTCCTCGTTGCGACGGATCTGGGTGGCCATGCCCACGACCGCGCGGTCGGCCTGGAATTGCGCGAAGGAGGTTTCGAGTAGATCGCGTGCGGCGACCCGACCCATCTGGCGGATGAGGCTCACGGCCATGTTGTAGGACGGACGAAAACTCGACCGGAGTGGATAGGTGCGCGTCGAAGCGAGTCCGGCGAGTGCACGCGGATCGAGCCCAGGATGCCAGGCGACGACCGCGTGCCCCTCGACGTCGATTCCGCGGCGGCCCGCACGCCCGGTCAACTGTGTGTATTCACCAGGCGTGATGTCGACGTGTGCTTCGCCGTTCCACTTGACGAGTTTTTCGAGGACAACCGTGCGCGCCGGCATATTGATGCCCAGTGCGAGGGTTTCGGTAGCGAAGACCATCTTGACCAGGCCGCGCTGGAAGAGCTCTTCTACGACCTCTTTGAACAGAGGCAGCAGGCCGGCGTGGTGTGCCGCAATCCCGCGCCGCAGACCCTCGACCCACGTGTCGTAGTGCAGTACCGCGAGATCGTCATGGGGCAAGGTGGCGGTGCGGTTCTCCACGACCTCCTCAATCTCGCGTCGCTCCTGCGGGGAAGTGAGGCGGATACCAGCGGACAGGCACTGTTCGACGGCGGCATCGCATCCAGCTCGGCTGAAGATGAAGGTGATGCCGGGGAGCAGATGATCGTCGTGCAGCGTGCGGACGACGTCGGTGCGCCAGGGAGTGAGCCGATCGCGAGAGCGTCGCCCACCTCGGCGCCCTTGGCGCTCCGAAGACCACCGAGCGGCGTCGCGGGCCAACCGAATCAGTTCGGGATTGACCTCCTGCTGCTCAGAATCCACGAAGAGGTCCAGCAGGCGATCTCCGACCATCACCTGCTGCCACAGGGGCACCGGTCGATGCTCATCCACGACCACCTCGGTGCTGCCGCGGACCGTGCCCAGCCATTCCCCGAACTCTTCGGCATTGCTCACCGTCGCCGACAGCGCGGCAAGGTGAATCCCCTGCGGCAGATGAATGATCACCTCCTCCCAGACCGGTCCACGGAATCGATCGGCGAGGTAGTGGACCTCGTCCATGACCACGTAGGCAAGTGTGTTCAAGGTGTCGGATGAGGCGTACAGCATGTTGCGTAGAACCTCGGTCGTCATGATGACGACCGGCGCCTCTCCGTTGATGGCCGTATCGCCAGTGAGTAGACCGACCCGATCGGAGCCATAACGCCCGACGAGATCGTGGTACTTCTGGTTCGACAAAGCCTTGATGGGAGTGGTGTAGAAGCACTTGCCGCCCCCCTCGAGGGCCAGGTGCACGGCATATTCCCCCACGACCGTCTTGCCGGCGCCCGTTGGCGCGGCGACGAGGACGCTGCGGCCGGCCGCGAGGGCCTTGCAGCCCTCGATCTGGAAGGCGTCTAACCCGAAGTCGTAGCCAGCCGCGAAAGTGGTGAAGGACCCCGAGGGGTCCAGGTCGGCTCGCGATGCCTGCCGGGCACGCGCTGCGGCGTACCGATCGGCCGGGCTGGACACCCGACCAGCCTACGGC